>JAYTEJ010000048.1:0-12323 GCA_043735365.1 Acidobacteriota bacterium | reverse complement strand
GTTGAGCGACGCGCCGGCGATCGCCCCGGCGGCCCCGGCGCCGCGCATCGTCCGGGCGCGCTATCCGGTCAAGGCGATGTCCCTCGACGACGCCGCGGTGCGGCTGGACGGTGGCAAGGAGACCTTTGTCGTCTTCCGCAACACCGAGACCGAGGGCGTGAGCGTGCTCTACGTCCGCAAGGACGGCAACCTCGGGCTGATCGAGCCCGACTAGCCATGACCGACGCCGCCGCCGCGACCGGCGTGAGCGTGGGCGCGATCGTCGCGGATTTCGCGGCGTCCGGGGCGCTCGACCTCGAGGTGCTCGCCGGCCGCGAGTCGCTCGATCGCCGCGTCACCATCTCCCAGCCGCAGAAGACCGGCCTGGCGCTGTCCGGCTTCGACGCCTACCTGCAGCCCGGCCGCGTGCTCGTGCTCGGCGGCAGCGAGGTGCACTATCTCGACAGCCTGACGCCCGAGGAGCGCGCCGCGGCGCTGCGGCGGATCTTCGGCCGATCGCTGCCGTGCGTGCTGATTACCGGCGGCGCCTCGGTGCCGACCGAGGCGATTGTCGAAGCCGACCGCGCCGGGGTGCCGCTGCTGCTCACCCGCGCCGCCACGCCGGACGCGATCGCGCGGCTGACCTCGGTGCTCGACCTGCACCTCGCACCGCGCACCATCGTTCACGGCGTGCTGATGGATCTCCTCGGCCTCGGGGTGCTGATGGTGGGGGAGAGCGGCATTGGCAAGAGCGAGTGTGCGCTCGACCTCGTCGTCCGCGGCCACCGCCTGGTCGCCGACGATGTCGTGGAGCTGCATTGCCGGGCGCAGTCGTACGTCATCGGCACCTGTCCGGAGCTGACCCGGCATCACATGGAGATTCGCGGGCTGGGGCTGATCAACGTCGAGGACCTGTTCGGCGTGGCCTCGACCCGGTCGTCGAAGCGGGTCGAACTGGTGGTGCAGCTCGAACGCTGGGAGCCGGGCCGCGAATACGACCGCCTCGGCATCGACGACCAGTGGTACGAAGTGCTCGGCGTGCGGATTCCGATGATCCGGATGCCGGTGGCCTCCGGCCGCAACATCTCGATCCTGGTGGAGGTCGCCGCCCGCAATCAGCTGCTGCGCGCCCGGGGGCATCATGCGGCGCGGCGGCTGGTCAGCCGCCTCGACCGCCAGCTGACCGGCGCACCGCCGGATGTCGATCCGGGAGAGGACCTGTAATGCGGGAGAAGCGGCACGCGGCGCGCCGGGCGGCGCGGACGGCGGTAACGGCGCGGTTCGTGGTGCTGACCGGGTTGTCGGGGTCGGGCAAGTCGCAGGCAATCCGTGCCCTCGAGGATCTCGGCTATTTCTGCGTCGACAACCTGCCGGTCTCGCTGCTGCCGATGCTCGCCGAGCTGACGCTTCGCGCCGGCACCGAAATCTCGCGCGCCGCCGTCGTCGTCGACGTCCGCGAGGGGCGGATGCTCAAGGAGTTTCCCGGCATCTACCGCAAGCTGAAGGCCCGCCGGACCCTCAACCCCGTCCTGATCTTCCTCGAGGCGGCGGAGCCGGCGCTGGTGCGGCGCTTCAGCGAGACGCGGCGCCCGCACCCGCTGTCGCCGGACCGATCGGCCATCGAGGGGATCCGGGAAGAGCGCGGCGCGATGCTGCCGATCCGCAAGCTCGCGGACCACGTCATCGACACCTCGGAGATGACCGTCCACGAGCTCCGCCACACCTTCACCGGGGTCGCGGCCGGACGGACGCCGGGAGCGCAGCTGGTGGTCACCGTCCTCAGCTTCGGCTTCAAGCACGGCATCCCGGTCGATTCGGACCTGCTGTTCGACGTCCGCTTCCTGCCCAACCCGCATTTCGTGCCCGAGCTCCGGCCGCACACCGGGCGGGACGCCGAGGTGGTGCGCTATCTCGATCGCTCGACGGTGACCCACGAGTTTCTCGGCCACACGCTCAACCTGCTGAAGTTCCTGGTGCCGCAATACGTCACCGAGGGCAAGACCTATCTGACGATCGGCATCGGCTGTACCGGCGGACGGCATCGCTCGGTGGCGATGGCGGAAGCGCTGAAGAAGGGCCTCTCCGGAATTCCCGGCGTCAGGGTGCGCGTCAAGCACCGCGATATCGCCAACGAGTAGCCATCCGTGAACACACCCGCGCAGTGCCCCGTGATCGCGTCCGCGAAGACATCATGAAGCTTGGCGTCGTCGTCGTCACCCACGGCCAGCTGGCCGCCGAGCTGCTGAACTCCGCCGAGATGATCGTCGGCGACGTGCCGCAGTGCGCCGCGGTGTCGATCGGCTGGCACGACGACGTCGATCAGGCGCGGGAGGAGATTGGCTTGGCGATCGAGCGGGTCGGCGCGGCCGTCGGCGGCACCGCGGCGGAACCGGCCGACGTGCTGATCCTGACCGACCTGTTCGGCGGCACGCCGGCAAATCTCGGCGTCACCTTCGTCGGCCCGCACGTCGAGGTCATCACCGGTGTCAACCTGCCGATGCTGATCAAGCTGGCACGGGCGCAGCACCAGGGGGCGCTGGCCGGGCTGGCGCGGGAGATTCAGGAGCACGGCCGGAGCGCGATCTGGGTGGCCTCCGATCTGCTGCGCGCCGACAAGGATCGGGACCCCGAAGGGGAGGCGTGATGACCACGTGCGACGCGGCGATCGTCAATCCGCTGGGGCTTCACGCCCGGGCCGCGGCGCGGTTCGTCCACCTCGCCGGCGGATTCGCCTGCCGCGTCCGGGTGTCGCGCGGCGGCCGGGAGGTGGACGGCAAGAGCATCATGGGCCTGCTGCTCCTCGCCGCCCCCCTGGGCAGCACCATCACCATCACCGCCGACGGTTCCGACGAAGAGGCGGCGGCGGACGCGATCTGCTCGTTGATCGCGCGCGGCTTCGACGAGGCGTCATGCGTCTGACCGGGCTCGGCGTCTCTCCAGGCATCGGCGTCGGGCGCGCACTGGTCCTCAAACGCGGCACCCGCGAGCTGCGCTTCCGGGTGCCGGCCGCGAGTGTCGGCCGCGAGCTCGAGCGGCTGCAGAGCGCACGCGAGCGCTCGCGTCGGCAGATCCAGCAGATCCGCGACCGCATCGCCGGCTCGGCCGGGGCCGAGCACGCCTACCTGTTCGACGCCCAGCTGCTGATGCTCGACGACGCCATGCTCATCGATCGGGCGGCGGAGATCATCCGCAGCGAACGGCTCAATGCCGGCTCGGCTCTCGAGCGCGCCCTTGACGAGATCTCGGCGCTGTTCGACCAGGCCGAGGACGCCTACCTCCGCGAACGCAAGGGAGACGTCGGCGACGTCGTCGGCCGGCTGCGGATGAACCTGCGCGCCGGCGGCGATCAGCTCGACGAGCTGTTCCGGGACCTGGAAGGCCCCTTCGTGCTGGTGGCCGACGAGCTGACGCCATCGATGGTGGCTCAGCTCGACGGCCGGCGGCTTGCCGGACTGGTCACCGACGCCGGCAGCTGGACGTACCACAGCGCCATCCTGGCGCGATCGATCCACGTGCCGGCGGTGGCCGGCCTGCGCGACGCCAGCACCCGCATCATGCCCGGCGCCATGATCGCGGTCGACGGCGCCACCGGCGAAGTGTTCGTCGATCCCGACGCGGCCACGCTCGACCACGTGCGCGTTCGCCAGGAGCGCCGCGCCGCCTACGAACAGTCGCTCGACGAATACCGCCGGCTGGTGCCGGTGACCGCCGACGGCGTCCGCATCCGCCTCGAGGCCAACGTCGAGTCACCCGAAGACGCCGAGCGGGCGCGGGACGGCGGGGCGGAAGGCATCGGGCTGTTCCGATCCGAGTTCCTGGTCGGCGGCGGAGAGCGCGCCCTCACCGAGGAGGCGCAGTATCTGGCCTATGCGCGGCTGGTCGAGAGCATGGCGCCGGGCCGGGTCACGATTCGAACGTTCGACCTCAGTCAGGCGCAGCTCGGCCCGGGCGCGGCGCAGCCGGATGCGGCGCGCGCGCCGCTGGGGCTCCGCGGCGTCCGCCTCAGCCTGGCGATCGACGACATGTTCCAGACCCAGCTGCGGGCGCTGCTGCGCGCGGCCGCGCACGGTCCGCTGCGGATCATGTTCCCGTTCGTCTCCGGCGTCGAGGAGCTGCGGCTGGCGCGGGCCGCGGTCGAGCGCGCCGCGGTGGCGCTGCGCGATCGGGGCCAGGGGCCGCCGCCGGTTCAGGTCGGGCTGATGATCGAAGTGCCCTCGGCGGCGCTGACCGCCGACCTGCTCGCCGAGCATGCGGACTTCTTCAGCATCGGCACCAACGATCTGATTCAGTACTGCCTGGCCGTGGACCGGACCGACGATCGCGTCTCCCGCCTCTACGAACCGCTGCACCCCGCAATCCTGCGGCTGCTGCGGCAGGTGGCCCGGGCGGGCAAGCGGCGGGGCATTCCGGTGTCGGTCTGCGGCGAGATGGCCGCCGATCCCCGGCTGCTGCCACTTCTGGTCGGGCTCGGTCTCGACGAGTTCAGCATGGCGCCGACCGCCATTCCGCTCGCCAAGCGGGTGCTCCGCGGCCTGAACGCCGGCGCCGCCGCCCACATGGCGGCGCGCGCCCTGCGCGCCCGCACCGCCGGCGAGGTGGCAACCCTGCTGGTGGAATTCTCGGCGCTGCAGGAAGCGGAACCATAGCCGGAATCGGTCCTGAGGGCCGGAGCGGCGGTCGCTCGCGGCCAGCGGTCGTCGCCAAGCGGGCGGCGGGGTGAAATCTCTCTCGCGATAAAGGAGTGAACGTGGCGGATCAACTAACACGCGTGGACAAGCCCTGGGGCTACGAGCTGCACTGGGCCAAGACCGATCGCTACGTCGGCAAGCTCATACATGTGGACGCCGGCCACGCGCTCAGCCTCCAGTATCACAACCGCAAGGACGAAACCATCTACCTCGCCTCCGGCCGGATGCTGTTCGAGATCAAGGAGGGCGAGGCACTGGTGAAGCGCGAGATGGCGCCCGGACAGGCGGTCCACGTCACCCCCGGCACCGTCCACCGCATGACCGCGATCACCGACTGCGACATCTACGAAGTCTCGACGCCGGAGCTCGACGACGTCGTCCGGCTCGAGGATCGCTACGGCCGCACGACGTAGAGCGGCGGTGGCGGAATCTGCCAGGCCCGCGGGGCAACGGCCGCGCACAATCTGCGGCCGGACGGACCGGCGCTTCGCCATTGACGCGCACCGGCGCGCGCCTCAGAATGGCTGCACTCTTGAAAGGACTCGTTGAATGGGCAGTGTCAATAAAGTGATTCTCGTCGGCAATCTCGGTCGCGATGCCGAGATGCGCTACACCCCCGGGGGGGCGGCGGTCGCCACCCTCAACATGGCGACCACCGAGGTCTGGAACGACAAGGCAGGCCAGAAGCAGGAAAAAACCGAATGGCACCGCATCGTCCTGTGGGGCAAGACGGCTGAAAGCCTGAACGAGTACCTGACCAAGGGGAAGCAGATCTACGTCGAAGGGCGGCTGCAGACCCGGCAGTGGGACGACAAGGACGGCAACAAGCGCTACACCACCGAAATCCGCGGGGACCGCATCGTCCTCCTCGGCGGCGGTGGGGGTGGCGGCGGAGCCGCGCGCCAGCAGACGCGCACGTCCAGCGGCTCGGCGCCGATGGACGAGCCGATGGGGGAGCCGGTCAGCGAGCTGACCGACGACGATATCCCGTTCTGAGGACCCGGCGGTCCGGCGGCCCCGGGGGCGCTATTTCCTGTCGAGCCGTTGCTTGGCCAGAATCGCCTCCGCGGCCGTCGGATACTGCTGGATGACCGTCTCGAACGCCTTCCGGGCGGCGTCGGCCTGCTTGAGCGCCTCGAGCGTCACGCCAAGCTTGTAGTACGCCACCGGGACGCTGTCGGACTGCGGGTAGTCCGAAATCACCTTCTGGAATGCCGCGGCGGCCTCGCGGTACTGTCCCGATCCGTACAGCGACTGCCCGATGTTCAACTGGGCGTCGTCTGCCTTTTCGGAGCGCGGAAAGCTGTTGATGAACTGGGTGAAGCCCAGGATGGCGATATCATAGTGCCCGGCGGTGTAGTCGCTGTAGGCGTTGTCGAACATCTTCTGGGGTGAGATGAACGGACCGTTGGCCGCCTGAGGCTGGCCGGCCGTGGGAGCACCGGAGGGCCCGGGCGGCGCCGATGTGGCGCCGGGGTCGGCGCCGGGCGCGGGCGAGGCGCCCGGGGGAGGCATCGTCGCGATCGCCTGCCGGACCGCTTCGAGCTCCTGGCTGACGGTGGAGAGGCGCACGTTGGCGTCGTCTGCCTTCTCGCGCAGGACCCGCACCCCTTCGCCGACGTTGTCGACGAGCAGCTTCTGATCCGCGAAGGCCTTGCGGCTCGCGGCGCCCTGCTCGTCGAGCCGGGTGGTCAACGTCTTGAGCGTGTCGGCGAGGCTGCCGATCACCTGCTGCAGCTGCTGCTGCTGTTCCTGGAGCATCCGGATTTCCGCCATCAGCTGCTGGCGCGACTTGTCGGCCGCGAAGGCCGGCGCCGACCACATCAGGATCCCGAGTGCGCCGACGGCCGGCCAAACCCTTCGTCTCATCGTTGTCCTCTCGCCGCGAAGCCGGTCCCGGCCGCCGATCACTTGCTGGTCACGACAAAATGGGCACGGCGGTTCTTCGACCATGATGCCTCGTCGTGCCCCGGCTCGAAGGGGAATTCCTTGCCGTAGCTGACGGTGCGCAGGCGATCGGCCGGGATACCGAGCGACACCAGATAGTTCCGCGCCGTCAGCGCCCGCCGTTCGCCGAGCGCCAGATTGTATTCCGCCGTGCCGCGCTCGTCCGAGTGCCCCTCGATGGTCACGATCCAGGTGTCGTATTTCTTCATCAGCGCCGCATTGGCGTTGAGCGCCTGCTGCCCGGCTTCGTCGATCGTATCCTGATCTAAGCCGTAGAACACCGGCTGGAACGGGGAATTCCGGTTGAGCGCGTCGATGTCCGCCGACGACAGCGAGTCGGACGCGAGCGGCTCGGCCGGCACCGGCTGCGGCTCCTGCACCGGCTGCGGCGGCTCCGGCGGCCGCGCCGACGAGGTCGACCCCGCCG
This sequence comes from Acidobacteriota bacterium, assembly GCA_043735365.1. Lineage (GTDB taxonomy): Bacteria > Acidobacteriota > Vicinamibacteria > Vicinamibacterales > 2-12-FULL-66-21 > JALZOC01. The sequence continues at coordinate 5,282 of JAYTEJ010000048.1, read as the reverse complement.
CGGGCGGCGGCATCGTCGGCCGCGCCACCGGCGGCTTCTTCTTCGCACACGCGCCACCCACCAGCGCCGCCACCAGGGCAATTACCACAAGCTGTCGTCTATGCATCATCGTCTCTCTCCGCCTCTTCGCTTGAACCAAGTAGAACCCGTCGAGAACCCGGCCGGAACCTGGAACCCTGCGGAACCCTCCGGAACCCCGCAGCACCCCGCAGAACCGAACCCCGTAGAACCCTGTAGAACCCCGCGGAACCTCGCAGAACTTTTTCCTATTCCGACCAATTCGGATACCGGTTCATTCCGGTCTTGGTGATCTGTCGCAGATTCTTGCCGTCCCGATCGATCACGAAAATCTGTTCCTTGCCGGCGCGCGTCGAGGTGAACGCCAGGTGGCGGCCGTTCGGCGACAGCGCCGGGCTCTCGTTGCTGCCGATGCCGTCGGTCACGGTCCGCGTCCCCCGGTTGGCGAAGTCGAAGATCCGGATGTCGTAGCCGGCGCCGGTGCGCGAGGCGTAGGCGATCTCGTTGAAGGGCGCCGGGGACCAGGTCGGGCGGTCGCACCACGACTCGCTGGTGATTTTCCTCGGCTCGGAGCCGTCGATGTTCATCACCCAGATCTGCGGCGTACCGGTGCGGTTCGAGGTCCAGGCGATCTGGTTGCCGGTCGGCGACCAGGTCGGCGTCACGTCCACCTCCGGGTGGTTGGTCAGCCGCCGCAGCCCGCTGCCGTCGCGGTTGACCACGTAGATTTCCGGGTTGCCGTCGCGGTTGCTGGTGAACGCGATCCTGCTGCCATCCGGCGACCAGGCCGGCAGGTAATTCTGCTTCTCGGCGGTGCCCGCCGCCGGCTTGGTGTAGGCGCGCAACTCGTAAATGTACTGGACGATGATGTCCTGGAAGCCGGTCCGGTAGGAGGTGTAGGCGATGGCCTTGCCGTCGGGCGACCACGCCGGGGTGATGTCGAGCGACTTGGTCACCGTGACCCGCGCCTGATTGGCGCCGTCGTAGTCGGACATGTAGATATTGGAGATGCCGCGGTCGGCCACCGGCCCCTTCATCCGCTCGCCGTCGCGGTCGGAGGTGAACGCCAGCTTGGTGCGGGCGACGCCGCGCAGCGCCCGCTGCTGCTGGTGGATCTCGTCGGAGGCGGTGTGGGCGTAAAGTCGCGGGTTCTTGAGCGAGCCGCTGTATTCCTTGGCCATCGCGGCGCGCCCGGTGGCGACGTCGATGAGCTTGACCTGCACCGTGATCCCGGCCGACGTGCGCCGCACCGTGCCGACGATCAGGCCGTCCGCCCCGAGCTGCTTCCATTGATCGAGCGGCACCTGATCGATCGACGCTGGCGCCGCGATGGTCCGGTAGGTGTCGCGGGGAATGAGGTAGAACTCCCGCTCGAAGTTGAGGTCGTCCCAGAGGACCTGGCCGATGGTCTTGGCCGCGGCGACCGTTTCGGGATCGCTCGTCAGCGCCAGGAAATCCGGGACGGCGTACTTCGGCGGCAGCCCGGGCGCGCCGTTGATGGTGAGGCTGATCTCGCCGGACTGGCGCGGCGGCGGAGCAGGCTGGTCCTGCGCGGCAAGCGCGAGGGCGGCCGAGGCGGCGAAAATCGCGATGATCAGTGGTCGCATAGGATTCTTCAACGGTGATATTCGAAGACGAGGTGAACGGTGAGCGTGCTCTCCGTGAACTCGCGCGGCAGCGGCGGCAACTGCGCGGTCTTGAGGATGGCGCGCTGCGATTCGAGATCGAGCAGTGAGACGTTGCTGGGCTTTTCCACCTGGATATTCGAGAGCCGGCCGTCGCGGGCAATCGTGAACTTGACCTGCACGCTCCCGGCCGCTCCCTGATTCTGCGTCCAGTTGCGCTTGATCATGTCGGTCATCTGCGACAGGTACGCCGGACAGCAGAAGTTCGCATAGTCGGTGAAGGCGTCCGAGTTGGACGAGCCGCCTCCCGACGGCCGCGTCAGCCCGCCGAAGGGAATCGGGGCGCCGCCGGTATCGGCCTTGGCGTCCCCGGCCCTGACCTCCGGCCCGCTCGTCGGCTTGCGCGACGATGACTTGTCGGCCGGCTTCTCGACCGGCTTGGCCGGTACCTTCGGCAGCGGCTTGGCGGCCGGCACCGGCGCGACCATCTCCGGCGGCTTCGGCGCCGGCGGCGGTTCCGCCTTGGGACGCACGTCCGGCGGCGCCGCGACCTGCACCGCGCGCCCGGCAATCGGCGTGATCCCGCCGGCGTCCGGGCCCGTGCCCCCCTGCAGCGAGATCATCATCGGCGTCACATCCGCCGGCATCGAGGGGGAACGCCAGCTCGCCGGCATCAACACCAGCGCCCCGAGCAGGGTCGCGTGCGCCGCCAGCGACAGCAGGATGTTGCGGCCGACGCCGTCCGCGCCGCCCGACCGCTCCGCGAGCACATCGCTGACTGCTTCGTGCAATCCCTACCGTCCCGCCGGCTTCGTCATCCAGCCGACCTTTTCGACGCCGCCTTCCTTGAGCTTGTCCATCACCGTGGCCAGGTCCTGCACCGTGGCGGCGGCGTCGGCGCGAATGAAGACCGACTTGTCGTCGCGCGTCAGGATCGCCTGCCGCACCCGCTCCTGCAGGAAGTCGATGCTGATGACGTCCTTGTCGAGGTGCACCTGCCGCGTCCGCGCGAAGTCGGCCGGGACGGTCACGTAGACCGGGGACGCCGTCACCGGCGTCGAGCGCCGCGACTGCGGCAGCGCCACCTGCAGCCCCTGCTGCATCATCGGCGCCGTGACCATGAAGATGATGAGCAGCACCAGCATCACGTCGACGAGCGGGACGACGTTGATTTCCGAGAGCGAGCTGGAGACGCGGGCGCCGCGCCCGCGCCGGCCGCGTCCTCCTGCATGCGCGTTCTGCTGCACTTGTGGCATCGTTCTGGACCGGGTTGCGCCGCGTCGGCGTCTAGTGTCTCGTCACCGTGGTTGGCGCCATCATTCGCGGGCGGGGCATCCCGGCTCGCGGCGTGGCTCCGCGCTCGTATACTCCAGTATTCTCGCTCGCCGCGCCTTGCGAGCCGGGCGCCGCGCTCAGGGACGTATGCCGCGATCCACGGTGACGGGACACTAGGTGAAGTTCCTCTCCGAGATGTTCAGGAACTCGAGCGAGAAGTCGTCCATGTCGCCGCTGAAGAGCTTCACGCGGTTCGTGAAGTGGTTGTAGAAATAGACGGCGGGAATGGCCGCGAACAACCCGGCGGCGGTGGCGACGAGCGCATGGGCGATGCCCGGGCCGACGGCGCCCAGGCTCGAGGAGCCGGTCGCCCCGATCTGCTGAAACGAGCTCATAATCCCCCACACCGTGCCAAACAGACCGATGAACGGGGTGATGCTCGCGGTCGTCGCCAGGAAGGGCAGGCGCCGCTCCAGCTTGGTCATCTCCACCGTGGTGGCGCGAAGCAACGCCCGGTCGACGGCGTCCAGACTCTTGAGGGTTGGACGTCCGCCGGTCGGCGATGGCTTGCCCGCCTCGGCGTGGCCGCCGGCGCGCAGCTGCGCGTTGAGCTCGGTGTAGCCCGACTGGAACAGTCCGACGAGCGGGCTCTCGGAGAGCGTGCGGCACACCGCCTGCACTTCGGAGAACTTGCTGCTCTTGCGGAAGATTTCGATGAAGGAGGAGGACTGGCGGGTCGAACGGCTGAACTGCCAGAACTTCGAAAGGACAATGCCCCACGACACGGCCGAAAAAATCAGCAGGATCAGCAAGACAATCTGGGGAACGAGACCGCCGTGGGTGACGAGGTAGACGATGTCGGTGTTGACTGAGCCGGCCCCAGCCGCCGGCTCCGCGCCCTGCGCGGACAGCGCAAGGGCGTAGTATCCAAGCGTGTGCAAACAGTCCTCCGCAACGTAGAATAGGGCGCCGCTGGGACAGCGCTGGTGCCGTCAACACTAACACGACCACTCGTACGCTGTCAAATATCTGATACGATGGTACTTCGGGGCCAAACTCGGCTCCCTCTCAACGATACCAACTGCCGTGCTGCGATTCCTCTCCATCCGCCATCTGGCGGTCATCGACCGTCTCGAGCTCGAGTTCGAGCCAGGCCTCAACGTCCTGACCGGCGAGACCGGTGCCGGCAAGTCGATCCTCGTCGGCGCCGTCGGCCTGCTGGTCGGCGGCCGCGCCTCGGCCGATCTCGTCCGGACGGGGGAGGAGACCGCCACGGTCGAAGCCATCTTCGAAACCCCTGCCGGCAACGAGCTCATCGTCCGCCGCGAAATTTCGGCGCAGGGCCGCAGCCGGGCGATGGTGGACGGGGCGCTGACGACCAGCGGCGCGCTGCGCGACCTGTGCGGGGGGCTCGTAGACCTGCACGGCCAGCACGAACACCAAGTGCTGCTCGACCCGGCTTCGCATCTGGAGCTGCTCGACGAATTCGCGGGGGCGGCGCCCGAGCGCACCCAGGTCGTCGGGGCCTTCGGCCGGTGGGCCGCCCTGCGTAATGAGCGCGACCGCCTGCTGACCGGCGAGCGCGAGAAGGCCGCGCGAGCCGAGTTCCTGCAGTTCCAGCTCGGCGAAATCGACCGCGCCGACCCCAAGCCCGGCGAGGACGAGGAGCTCGACGCGGCGCGGACGGTGCTCGGCAACGCGGACCGCCTGCAGCGCCTCTGCGCCGAGGCCTACGATACGCTCTACGAAGGGGACGCCGCGGTCCTGCCGGCGCTCGGACACGTCTGGAAGAAGCTTGCCGATCTGGCGGCGCTCGACGCCCGCTTCTCGCCCCACGTCGACGCCCGCGCCGGGGTCAAATCCCAGCTCGAGGATCTCGCATATTTCCTCCGCGACTATGCCGCCGCCATCGACGCCTCGCCGGCGCGCCTCCAGGAGGTCGAGGACCGCCTCGCGGTGCTGGAGCGGATGAAGCGCAAGCACGGCCCGGCGCTCGACGACGTCCTGCAGCGCCGCGAACTGCTGCGCCGCGAACTGCACGACATCGAGCACGCCACCGAAAAGGCGGCCAGCCTCGATGCAGAGCTCCACCTCGCCAGGACCGCTTACCTCGACGCCGCCGGGCGGCTGTCCGCCAAGCGTCAGGCCGCGGCCGGCACCTTCTGCCGCGCCCTCGAGCAGTCGCTGGCCGACCTGGCGATGAGCCGGACGCGCTGCGAAGTCCGCTTCGCGGCGGCCGGCGACGACAGCGGCTGGTCCGACCGCGGCGTCGATCAGGCGGAGTTCTATATCTCCGCGAACCCGGGGGAGGACGTCAAGCCGCTGGCCCGGATTGCGTCCGGCGGCGAGCTCTCGCGCATCATG
>JAYTEJ010000047.1:0-5080 GCA_043735365.1 Acidobacteriota bacterium | reverse complement strand
TCGCGGCCGAATTCCAGAATTTCAACTACGGAGGCAGCTTGGCAGCGTACGGACTGCAGCAGGACAAGCGATTCAACCTGTCCTTCACCCTGGCGGGGATCGGCACCTTCTCGAACCTCTTCGGCGCCTTCGGCGGACAGCAGGGCAGCCGGTGAAGGGGCTGATCCTGAGCGGCGGCAAGGGCACGCGGCTGCGGCCGCTGACCTACACGAGCGCCAAGCAGCTGGTCCCGGTGGCCAACAAGCCGGTGCTGTTCTACGGCATCGAGGCACTGGTGGCCGCCGGCATCCGCGACATCGGCATCGTCGTCGGCGAGACCCAGGCGGAGATCCGGGCGGCGGTCGGCGACGGCTCGGCCTGGGGCATCCGGATCACCTACATCGAGCAGGACGCACCGCGGGGGCTGGCGCACGCGGTGCTGATCAGTGAGTCGTTCATTGCCGGCGAGCCGTTCGTGATGTATCTCGGCGACAACCTGCTGAACAAGGGCATCACCGGGTTCGTCGAGGAGTTCGTCCGCGAGGCGCCGGCCGCCCAGATCCTGCTCGCCAAAGTGCCCGACCCGCAGATGTTCGGGGTCGCGGAGCTCGACCAGGGGCGGGTGGTGCGGCTGATTGAGAAGCCGAAGGAGCCGAAGAGCGACCTGGCGCTGGTCGGCGTCTACATGTTCTCCCCGGCGGTGTTCGAATCGGTGCGGCGGATCCGTCCCAGCTTCCGCAACGAGCTCGAGATCACCGATGCCATCCAGGACCTGATCGACCGCGGCCTCGAGGTGCGTCCGCACATCGTCGACGGCTGGTGGAAGGACACCGGCAAGCTCGACGACATGCTGGAGGCCAACCGGCTGATCCTCGACACCATTGCCCGGCGCATCGACGGCAGCGTCGACGCGGAGTCGCGGATCGAGGGAAAAGTCATCGTCGAGGCCGGCGCGGTGATCGAGCGGTCGGTGGTGCGCGGACCGGTGGTGATTGGCGCCCGCGCCCGCATCATCGACGCCTACGTCGGCCCCTTCACCTCGATCATGAACGACGCCGAGATCCGCAGCTCCGAGGTGGAGCACAGCATCATCCTCGAAGGCAGCAGCATCAGCGACCTCGTCAATCGGGTGGAAGACAGCCTGATCGGCAAGAACGTGCGCATCTACCGCCTGCCGGTGAAGCCGTCGGCGTACCGCTTCATGCTCGGCGACAACTCTGAGGTCGGCATCCGCTGGTAAAGTCCGTATATGGCAGAACTGAGTAAATACGCCAAGCCGACGCGCGAGCTCATCGCCGGCGTCAAGACCAAGACGATGAAGGTGATGCCCGACGAGCGGGGATGGCTGATGGAAATCATCCGCGCCGACGAGACCTCGCTGTTCACGGCGTTCGGACAGGCCTACCTGTCGGCGACCTATCCGGGGGTGGTCAAGGCCTGGCACTACCACCGCGAACAGGTCGATAATTTCGCCTGCGTCGCCGGCATGGTCAAGCTGGTGCTGATCGACACCCGCGAGGGATCGCCGACCAATGGCGCGGTCAACGAGTTCTTCCTCGGGTCGCAGAATCCGACCCTGGTGCAGGTGCCGAACCTGGTCTACCACGGCTGGAAGTGCATCAGCACCGAGCCGTCGCTGGTCGTCAACATCCCCAACATTCCGTACAACTACGCCGAGCCCGACGAGTACCGGCTCGAGCCGCACGGCACGCTGCCTTACGATTGGACGCGCAAAGATGGTTAACGTGGTCGTGACCGGCGGCGCCGGCTTCATTGGCTCGAACTTCGTCCGCTACGCGCTGGCGGTGCATCCCGACTGGCAGATCACCACCCTCGACAAGCTCACCTACGCCGGGCGGATGGAGAACCTGCAGGAGGTCCTCAACCACCCGCGGCACACCTTCGTCCAAGGGGACGTCGCCGATCCGGGGGTGGTCGCGCCGATCGTCGGCGCCGCGAATGTCGTTGTCCATTTCGCCGCCGAGACCCATGTCGATCGGTCGCTGATGAGCGCCGGCGAGTTCATCAACACCGACGTCTTCGGCACCTTCGTGCTGCTCGAGGCCGCGCGCCAGGCGCCGGGGCTGCGCCGCTTCGTGCAGATTTCGACCGACGAGGTCTACGGCGCGGTGCTCGAGGGCGCCAGCCTCGAGACCGACGAGCTCAAGCCGAGGAATCCGTATTCCGCCAGCAAAGCCGGGGCGGACCGGCTGGCCTACAGCTACTGGGCCACCTACGACGTCCCGGTGATCATTACCCGGGCCTCGAACAATTACGGTCCGTTCCACTTCCCCGAGAAGGTGATTCCGCTGTTCATCACCAACGCCATCGACGACATCCCGGTGCCGCTCTACGGCGACGGCCAGCAGGAGCGCGACTGGCTGCACGTCAGCGATCACTGCCGGGCGGTGGACATGCTGATCGAGCGCGGCACCTCCGGCGAGGTCTACAACGTCGGCGGCGGCAACCACGTCCGCAACGCCGACCTGACGAAGCAGATTCTGGACCTGCTCGGCAAGCCGCACAGCCTGATCCGCCCCGTCGCCGACCGCCCCGGACACGACCGGCGCTATTCGGTCGATACCTCGAAGCTGCGGGCGGCGGGCTGGGCGCCGCAGGTGCCCTTCGACGTCGGGATGCGGCAGACGGTCGAGTGGTTCCAGAAGAACGAGTGGTGGTGGCGGCCGATCAAGGAAGCCGATCCCGCTTTCCGCGCCTACCTCGACGCGCAGTACGGCAGACGCCCCTGAGCGCCGCCGTGCCTGGTCCTTCGCTGGTCACCGGCGGCGCGGGCTTCGCCGGCAGCCATCTCATCGAACACCTGATCGAAAGCGGGACGCCCGTCGCGGCCTGGTCTCGCGGCGGCGGCCGGCCGCCCGCCGAGGCACCGCCTGGCGTGCGCTGGACGGCGGTGGACCTGCTCGATCGTGGCGCCGTCCGGGAGGCGGTGGCGGCGCTGCGGCCGTCGGTCATCTATCACTGCGCCGGGATCGCGCACGTCGGCAACTCCTGGACCGATCCGGCGCGTCCGCTTCAGGTGAACGTCCTCGGCACGCATCACGTGCTCGAGGCGGTGCGCGAGGCCGGGCTTGCCTGCCCGGTGCTCGTCACCGGCTCCGCGCTCGTCTACCGCCCCTCCAGCGAGCCGATGGCCGAGGATGATCCGCTCGGGCCGGCGGATCCCTACGGCGTCAGCAAGCTGGCGCAGGAAACCCTCGCCGTCCGCGCCGGCGGCGTCGCCGTCTTCGTCGTCCGCCCCTTCAATCACGCCGGACCGCGGCAGTCGGACGCCTACGTGACCTCGAGCTTCGCGCGCCAGGTCGCGGAGATCGAAGCCGGGCGGCGCGAGCCGGTGCTGCGCGTCGGCAACCTCGAGGCCCGCCGCGACATCACCGACGTCCGCGACACGGTGCGGGCTTACGCGCTGGTGGTCTCGCGCGGCCGGGTGCGGCGGCCGTACAACGTCTGCTCCGGACAAGCCTATCGGGTGCGCGACCTGCTCCACGCGCTGGTCGGCATGTCGTCCACCAGCATCCGCATCGAAGTCGACCCGGCGCGGCTGCGGCCGAGCGACATCCCGACGCTCAGCGGTAGCCGGGCGCGGATCGCCGAGGACACCGGGTGGGAACCCCGCATCCCCATCGAGCGGACGCTCCGCGACCTGCTCGACTACTGGCGGACGCGCACCCGGCACTCGCCGCCCGCCTGATGCGAACCGCGCCGCGCTTCGCCGCGGATGCCCGCCAGGTCTTTCACGTCGCGGTCGGCAGCCTGGCGCTGCTGCTGCCCTTCGCCGCCTGGTGGGAGGCGGCGGTACTGGTCGGCGTGGTCCTGACGTGTACCCTCTATGTCCTGCCGCGCGCCGCCCCGGGCGTCTACCGCGAATCGGAGCGCCGCCGACGCTACCTGTCCGGCGTGGCGCTTCATCCCCTTTCGGTGCTGCTCCTGATTGTCCTGCTCCCCGACCGCCGCGACATCGTCTCTGCCGCCTGGGGCATTCTGGCATTCGGGGACGGCGCCGCGACGCTGGTCGGCAGCCGCGCCGGCGGGCGCCGCCTGCCCTGGAACCCGTCGAAGTCGCTCGCCGGGACCGTCGCCTTCGTCGCGGCCGGCAGCGCCGCCGGTGTCGCCCTGTGCTGGTGGTGCCGGCCGGTGATCGTGCCGCCGCCGTACGTCTGGCTCTCGCTCGCCGGCCCGCTCCTGGCGGCGCTCGCCGCGGCGGCGGTCGAGACAATGCCCATCGGGCTCGACGACAACATCTCGGTGCCCGCCACCGCGGCCGCGATCCTGTGGTGGCTGTCGCTGTTCAGCGGCGACGCACTCGCCGTGCTCGATCACGCTGTTGTTGTCCACCTCCTGATTGCCGTCGGCGTCAATGCCGCGGCGGCGGGCGCGGGCTTCGCCGCCCGGGCGCTGACGCCTGGCGGCGCGATCGGCGGTGCACTGCTCGGCGCCGCGATCCTGCTGACGGCCGGGTGGAGTGGCTGGATGGTGCTGATGGCCACCTTCGCGATGGCGGTGGTGACGTCGCGCCTCGGCGCGCGGCGCAAGGAGCGGCTGGGCATCGCCGAGGAGCGGGGGGGACGCAGAGCCGCGGCGAACGCCTTCGCGAACACCGGCGTCGCGGCCGCCGCCGCCGTCCTCTCGGCCGCGAGTTATGCGACCCAGCCGGCGCTCATCGGCTTTGTCGCGGCGCTCGCCGCGGGCGGGAGCGACACCATGGCGAGCGAGGTCGGCAAGGCGTACGGCGGCCGCGTCTTCCTGTTTCCGACGTTCCGCCGCGTCGCGCCTGGCACCCCGGGAGGCATTTCCAGCATCGGCACGCTGGCGGGTCTGGTAGGGGCGCTGGTCCTGTCGGCGCTCGGCGCCGCCAGCGGATTGATTCTACCGAACGCGCTGCTGCCGGTCGTCGCCGGCGCCACCATCGGGGCGTTCGCCGAGAGCGCGCTGGCCGCCAGCCTCGAAGGGCCGGGGATCCTGAACAACGACGTGCTCAACTTTCTGAATACCGCGACGGCCGCCGCCACCGCCGTGCTCATCGCCAAGTCGCTCCAGGGCTAGGCGTCATCTTTCCGGGTTCCAGCTTGACCTGAAGGCGAAA
>JAYTEJ010000046.1:0-5169 GCA_043735365.1 Acidobacteriota bacterium | reverse complement strand
AATCCTGTGATACGGCCCAGTGAAGAGGCGCCGATGGTCCCGGGCGTCCGCCCGGGGGTTGGCCCCGGATGTCGCCTCGGGTAAGCTCAAGGAATGAAGCAGAGAGTGCACGCATGAAGAGCCAGACCGAGACCTTCGAAATGACGAAGACGGACGAGGAATGGCGGCGGCTGCTGACGCCGGAGCAGTATCACGTCCTCCGCGAGCACGGCACCGAGCGCGCCGGGACCTGCGCGCTGCTGCACGAGAAGCGCTCCGGCGCGTTTCAGTGCGCGGGCTGCGGCAACCCGGTCTTCGCATCGGATCCGAAGTTCGAGAGCGGCACCGGTTGGCCCAGCTTCTTCTCGCCGATCGAGGGATCGGTTGCGACCAGGACCGACCGCAGCTTCTTCATGACGCGCACCGAGGTGCACTGCCGCCGGTGTGGCGGACATCTCGGCCATGTCTTCGAGGACGGTCCGCCGCCGACCGGTCTGCGCTACTGCATCAACGGCGTGGCGCTGAACTTCGAGCCGGGCAGCTAGAGGGGACTAGCCGATTGGCCGAGCAGCGGCTCGGCGGCGTCATCGGACGTCTCCACCGGCTGGCGTCCGCGCTCGCCGGCGGCGCGGCGCGGCGCGACGCGCCGCTGCGCCGGCTGCTCAGTCCCGCCTACGGTCACCTGCTCAACCTGCTCACCGCCGGGCGCGGCGTCTCCGCCGAGATCAACGGCGAAACCTTCCGCCTCGACCCGCGTTTCCGCGGCTTCATCCAGCCGGACTACGAAGCGGACCTTGCCGGCATCCTCCGCGCGCGCATGCGGCCCGGACAGACCGCGCTCGATATCGGCGCGCACGTCGGTGTCTATGCCCTGCAGATCTCCCGGTGGACCGCGCCCGGCGGCCGGGTGATCGCCTTCGAGCCCAACGCCGGGACCGCGGCGGTGCTGCGCCGCCACGTCGCCATCAACGGTCTGGACGCAGCCGTGCGCGTCGAGGACCTGGCGCTCGGACGACAGCCGGGGACGTCGGTGTTCTACGGGGAGCCCGGGAGCGGCCTGAGCCGGCTGGCGGCGCCGAACCCTGATGCGCCGGCCGCGGGGATCCGCGCCGACGTCACCGTCTCGACGGTGGACGACTACTGCCGCACGCACGAGGTGCGGCCCGACTGGATGCTGGTGGACGTCGAGGGCTTCGAGTTCGACGTCCTCGCTGGCGCCGCCGAGACCATCCGCGCCGCCGGCCGGTCGCTGTCGGTGATCGTCGAAATCCATCCGACCCTGTGGCCGACGACCGGATGGACCGAGGCGGCGGTCGAGGCGCTCTGTGCCTCGCTCGCGCGCCGCCCCCTCCCGCTGGTCGGCCAGCGCCATCCGCTGCGCGACTACGGGGCGATCGAGCTCGCGTTCGAGCCCTGAACGCGCCTCGAGCCATTCGCGCACTAGAATACCGTCAACCGCCGCGGCACGTCCGCCCGGCCGATCCCCGACACTGGAGCCGAGACATGGGCATCATGGACTTCATCAAAGGCGAGCTGCTCGAGGTCATCGAGTGGACCGACGACTCCCGGGACACCCTCTCCTATCGCTTTCCCGACGAGGACAAGGCGATCAAGAACGGGGCGCAGCTGATCGTCCGCGAGTCGCAGCAGGTGCAGTTCGTCTATCTCGGCGAGTTCGGCGACACCTTCGGCCCGGGCCGGCACACCCTGACGACCGACAACATTCCGGTGCTGACCCGGCTGAAGTCGTGGAAGTACGGCTTCAACTCGCCGTTCAAGGCGGACGTCTATTTCGTCACCACCCGGCTCTTCACCGGCAACAAGTGGGGCACCGCCAATCCGATCATGATGCGCGACGACGACCTCGGCATTGTCCGGGCGCGGGCCTTCGGCACCTACGACTTCCGGGTGGTCGATCCGAAGCTGTTCCTGAAGGAAGTGGCCGGCTCCGATCAGAATTTCCGGCTCGATGAGTTCGCCGACACCATGCGCTCGCGGATCGTCAGCATCTTCGCCGACGCGCTGGCGTCGGCCCGGGTGCCGGTGTTCGACGTCGCCAGCCGCTACGGCGAGCTCGGGGCGGCGCTGCTGCCGCTCATCAACCCGGTGGTCACGGCGAAGTACGGCCTGGCGATCACCAGCTTCATCGTCGAGAACGTCTCCGTACCACCGGAGGTCGAGCAGGCGATCGACAAGCGCTCGAGCATGGCGGCGGTCGGCAACCTCAACGACTTCGTGAAATTCCAGATGGCGCAGGGGATGGAGAAGGGAGGCGGCGCCGGCGGCATGGCGACGGAACTGGCCGTGGGTCTGTCGATCGCGCAGCAGATCGTCCAGCAGCAGGGCCTTCCCGGCGCGGCGGCGGCGGCCCCACGGGCGGCGGCGCCGGCGGCAGGCCCCCTGCCCGATCTGCTGGCGCTGGCGGACGTCGCCCAGGCGCTCGGCGTGCCCGAGGCGGACGTGATGGCGATCATCGAGTCGGGAGAGCTGGCCTCGAAGAAGATCGGATCGTCCTACCGCATCAAGCGCAGCGCGCTCGACGAATACCTGGCGAAGTAGTCCCGACTGATGGCCGACATCGCCGCCCTCGACAAGCACGCCTGCGCGGCCTGCGGCGCCCAGGCGGAGTGGAACCCGGCGAAGCAGCTGCTGGTGTGCCCGTTCTGCGGAACTTCGGCGCCGTTTTCCGTGGACCCGGCGTCGGGTGCGCTGGTCGAGCACGATCTGGCGCGGGCGCTGCGCGAGCTGCCGGACGCGGCGCGCGGGTGGCAGACCGAGAAGCGGACCGTCCAGTGCCAGAGCTGCAAGGCGGTGTCGGTGTTCGACCCGGAACGGGTCGGACAGAACTGCAGCTTCTGCGGGTCGCCCGCCCTCGTCGACTACAAGGAAATCAAGGATCCGATCCGGCCGCAGGGGCTGCTGCCGTTCAAGGTCTCCGAGTCGCAGGTGCGCGAGCAGATCCGCCGCTGGTACGCCAGCAAGTGGCTGGCGCCGGGGGCGCTGAAGCGGCGGGCGCTGGTGGACACGGTCGGGGGCGTCTACATTCCCTACTGGACCTTCGACGCGCAAGCGGTCTGTCCATGGACCGCCGACGCCGGCCACTACTACGACACCTCGGAGAGCTATCGCGACAGCAACGGCCGCTCGCAGACGCGACAGGTCCGTCACGTGCGCTGGCAGCCGGCCGCCGGCGAGGTGCGGTATTTCTTCGACGATGAGCCGGTGCCCGGGACGCAGGGGGTGTCGCACGACCTGCTGAAGGCGGTGGAGCCGTTTCCGACCGCCGAGCTCGTGCCCTACGCGACAGGATTTCTGTCAGGCTTCGTGGTCGAGCATTATCAGATCGTCCTGCTCGAGGCGGCGCAGCATTCCCAGGAGGCGATGGTTGAACAGCTGCGCGCGATGGCGGCCGGCGAGGTGCCCGGCGACACCTACCGGAACCTGGAGATCAGGCCGGTGTTTTCCGCGCAGACCTTCAAGCACATACTGGTACCGGTCTGGCTGCTCTCCTACCTCTACGGTTCGAAGAGCTTCCAGATGGTGGTCAACGGCGTCTCCGGCCGGATCGCCGGGCAGTATCCGAAGAGTTTCTGGAAGATCGCCTTGCTGGTGGTGCTCGCCCTGGTGGCGTTCCTGATCGTCATCCTGGCGAACCAGAACTGAGGCCGGAAGCGTCCAAGTCACAGCCGGCAATGGCTCTCATCTCTCAGCTGAGAGGGGAGCGTGGCACGGCGCACAGCTGCGAGTTGAGAGAGCTGAAGTGGAGGCCCCGCGTGTTCGACAGGAAGGCAAAGATGGTGAGCAAGGATCAGGCGCTGCCAGGGCGGGCGGAGGCCATGCCGGTGCCGGCGGCCCATCATGTCAGCGGTGCGGCGCTGGCGCCGCCGTTTCCGGAAGGCTTCGAACAGGCGCTGTTCGGGATGGGCTGCTTCTGGGGCGCGGAACGGAAGTTCTGGGAGCTGCCGGGGGTCTACAGCACGGCCGTTGGCTATGCGGCGGGCTACACTCCCAATCCGACCTACCGTGAAGTGTGCAGCGGCGCCACGGGGCACTCCGAAGTGGTCATGGTCGTGTTCGACCCGAAGGCGATCAGCTACGCGGATCTCCTCCGGGTGTTCTGGGAAAGCCACAATCCGACTCAGGGCATGCGCCAGGGGAACGACGCCGGCACCCAGTATCGCTCCGGGATCTACGCCTTCGACGCTGAGCAGCTGCAGGCGGCCGAGCGGTCGCGCGACGCGTTCCAGCAGGAGCTCACCCGGGCCGGCTACGGATCCATCACCACCGAAATCCTGCCGGCGCCGGCGTTCTACTACGCCGAGGAGTATCACCAGCAGTACCTCTCGAAGAACCCCGATGGCTATTGCGGGCTGGGAGGGACGGGCGTCGCCTGTCCGGTTGGCCTGGCGGTGAAATGAGCGGCGGTATCGACGGGCCATACATAATAGACGTGTGGCCACGTCGATCCTCTTCTCCCCCCTGACGCTCCGCGGCGTCACCCTCCGCAACCGCATCGTCGTCTCACCCATGTGCCAGTACTCGAGCGTGGACGGGTTCGCCGACGACTGGCACCTGGTCCATCTGGGCAGCCGCGCCGTCGGCGGCGTCGCCGCGGTGCTGACCGAGGCGACCGCGGTCCTTCCCGAAGGGCGGATCAGTCCCGACGACCTCGGCATCTGGAAAGACGAGCACATGGAGATGCTGGCGCGCATCTTCCGGTTCGTCGAACGGAACGGCGCCGTTCCCGGCATGCAGCTGGCCCACGCCGGACGCAAGTCCAGCACCTTTGCGCCGTGGAAGGGGGGCGGCCCCCAGCCGGTGGCCGACGGCGGCTGGACCCCGATTCAGGGCCCCAGCACCATCCCGTTCGCCGCCGGCTACCAGGAACCGCAGGCGCTCGACGAGAACGGCATCGCCCGGGTGGTCGCGGCATTTGCCGACGCCGCGCGCCGCGCCGTCGAGGCCGGGAGCCGGATCCTCGAGCTGCACGCCGCCCACGGCTACCTGGTGGCTGGCTTCATCTCGCCGCTGACCAACAAGCGCAACGACGAATACGGCGGCGCGCTCGACAATCGTCTCCGCCTCCCGCTCGAAGTGTTCCGTGCGATGCGCAACGTCTGGCCTGACGGCAAGCCCATGTCGGTCCGAATCTCGGCCACCGACTGGCAGGACGGCGGCCTGACCGGCGAC
>JAYTEJ010000045.1:0-6372 GCA_043735365.1 Acidobacteriota bacterium | reverse complement strand
GCCGCCGGTGGTCGCCTCGTCGATGAGGCGCACCGAGGCCTCGCGCGCGACGGCGAGCGGCATGAAGGAGTTCGGAAAAAGGACCGTGTCGCGCAGCGGGAGCAGCGGCAGCTCCGACGGAATCGCGAGAGGCCGCTCACCCGACGCGAGCAGGTCGTCGAATCGATCGTTGGTCTCGGACTGATCGCTCACGTGCGATCCTCCTGATGTGTTGTGTGGCGGGGTACGAGCCGCGGCGCGGCTCGCAGCACCCTGCCGGTGATGATACGCGGAATTTTGCCGAAGGGGGGCGGTTGTCCCCGGCGCGCCGCCGGCGCGCCGGGGACCGGAAACCGTCTAGCTCTGCATGTCGACGAACAGCGAGGCATTTCCACGGCGCTGCGCCATCAGGCGCTCTCGCTGCTGCGCCGTTTCACGCGCCTCTTCGCAGTCCTTGCAGCGGACCGCGAACGGCAGCGCGCGCAGGCGGCGCCCGGAAATTTCCTCGCCGCACTCGAAACAGTACCCGAACGTGCCCTCTTCGAGACGATGGAGCGCTTCCTCGATTTTGTTGAGCGTCTCGGCCTTCATCTGGATGAGCGCGAACTCAATCTCGTCCTGGATGTCCGACTCGGAGCTCTCGGCGGCGTCGAGCACCCCGATGGAGGGGTTGTTCGGGCTCTCCGTGCGCACATCGCGAATCTTGCCCTGCACCTGATCCATGATCTCGCGACGGCGCTCCTCGAGGATCCTCGTGAGCTCCGTGTATCGGTCCCGATCCATCTGCCCGCCCGGGGTCTTATGAATTGCCATATGATTCCGCTCCTTTCCGTCTCCGCTCGGCCGCGCGTGTCGCAGGCCGTTATGCAATACGGTTGCCAGTAAACAAGCCGGTGAGTCTAGCGGGTTCGGGCGCGAAAGTAAAGCGTCGTCGTCGTTCGAGTACTCGGCGCTGTACACATCTGACACCCCTGTGAGACGATTTGCCCCACCCCCGGTCCCAATCGCAACCGAACTGGAACTGGCCTACCTATCACCCGTTCCACCAACGATTTAGCTTGGTCCGTCGCCGCTCCGGAGACCGGCCTCCGGCGGCGATTGAAGCTTTAGACGCCAGACCCCCCACCCTCGGTTCGGTTCAAAGGTGTGTCATGAGTGTGGCGGCCGGGCAAAGGCAGTGCCCGGATGAGGCGGTCTACTGGAGGCGGTTGGTACCGGCCGCCGGGTTGGGCAGGATGCCGTGTTCGAGCAGCCGGCGGGCGTCCCGAAGGCTCCCGGTCTTGAGCCACTTTTCATACAGCCGGAGGACGTCGGCCCCGGAGGTCGAGCCGGTTTGTTCGCTGACGTCCGCCAGCACGTCCATGAACACCACGAACCGGCGCGACAGTTCCCCGAACACGGCAAAGGCCTCGCGGTCGCCGCGGCTGAGGGACCCGTACGCATACTCGCCCATGGACACGTAGTAGTCGACGTCGACGGTGCGGCGCGGAAAGCTGTCGGCGAAAAACCCGGAGACGAACAAAGAGAAGTCTCCCAGGCTCTGGAGCTGGGCGCGCTTGAGGGCGCCGTCCTGGTCCAGGGCCCTGGCCAGGCGGAAGGCCAGCGGCTCGGTGTCGCGGCCGAGGCCGTCGCAGGCGTCCGCCCGCACGAACTGGCAGAGGAGATTGACGAGATACCGGCTGGTGAGGTCGCCGGCGGTAACATGCTGCCGCGCCATGGCGGACTCCAGGCGGTCCCTGAAGTAGCCGGCGGGCGATTGCGGATCCAGAAGCGGCCTGTCCATCAGTCCTCCTCCTTGCGCGCATCTCTCGGCCGCGGCAGCGCGGCGACGTTACCGTTGCGCAGTGCAACTCGCGTTCCGCGCGGGGCGCACCCCGATATGCCGCTGTCCGGCCTCCGACGGGGCCGGCCCGTCACCCGGGGCGGGCAGGGGCGACACAAGTGTTATCGGCGCATCCAGGGTCCGGCCTCACTGGGCGGCCGGCGTTTCCGCGCCGCCCCTCACCGGGGGCCGGGCCGCGGGTTTTGAGGTATAATCCGGTGTTTGCCCCTTGCGCCGCGGGCGCGATCCAGAGGCTGCAACACTTACTTCGATATCCGCCCGTCGGGGCGTCAGGGTAATCTGATGGCGAAACGCTGTGAAATCTGCGGAAAAGGGCCGGTCGTCGGCAGGAACGTCAGTCACGCGCACAACGTGACGCCCCGCCGCTTCGAGCCCAATCTCCAGCGCGTCCGCGCGCTCGTCAACGGCGGCATCCAGCGCCTCCGCGTCTGCACCCGCTGCATCCGCTCGAACAAGGTCGTCAAGGCCGGGCCGGCCACCAAGGCGGGCCAGGCGGTCTAGTGCGGCAGGCGGTCTCGAGCGAGGCGGCGCCCCGGGCGATCGGCCCCTACTCGCAGGCCATCCGGGCAGGCTCGCTGCTCTTCGTTTCCGGCCAGGTCCCGATCGACCCCGCCACCGGGGCACTCGTCGAGGGGGACATCGCCGCGCAGACCCGCCGCGTCCTCCTCAACCTCGAGGCCATCCTCCAGGCCGCCGGCCTCTCCTTCGACGCCGTCGTCCGCACCACGGTCTTCCTCGCCGACATGAATGACTTCGCCGCCATGAACGAGATCTACGCCACCGCCTTCACCGCGCCGGCGCCGGCACGGGCCACCGTGCAGGTCGCCCGGCTGCCGAAGGACGCCCGCGTCGAGATCGACGTGATCGCTTCGTTCGACTGATCCTCACCGCGCCGCCCGCTCGACGTCCACCACCCCGGGAATCCCGCGCAGCGACTTGATGACCTTCTGCAGGTGCTTGACGTCGCTGATTTCGACCGTCATGTCGATGCGCCCCATCGAATCATCGACCGTCGCCTCGACGTTGCGGATGTTGGTGTTGATGCCCGCGATCTTGGCGCTGACGTCGGCGAGAATGCCGCGGCGATCCTCGACCTGGATGGTCAGCCGCACCTTGTAGGGCACGGCGTCGGCCCCCTTGTCCCATTCGACGGCAATCTTCCGCTCCGGATCGTAGAGCAGGTTGACGACGTTCGGGCAGGCGGCGGAGTGCACCGACACGCCCTTCCCGCGGGTGATGTAGCCGATGATCTTCTCGCCGCGGATGGGGTTGCAGCACCGCGCCCGGAAGACCATCAGGTCGTCGATGCCATGGACGGTGATCTTGTCCTCGCCGGTCCCGAGCACCCGCCGGACGACGGAGGCCAGGCCGCTTTCGTGCGCTTCCTTGAGTTCCGCCTGCGGCACGAACCGCGCCAGTACTGTCTTCGCCGAAAGCTTGCCGTAGCCGAGCGCCGCGTAGAGCTCGTCGGCCTTCCCCATCCCGTACTCGCCCAGCACCCGCGCCATCGTCTCCGGCTCGGTCAGCGTCTTGAGGCTGACGCCGTAGCGCTTGGCTTCCTTGTCGAACAGCTTGCGTCCGAGCTCGAGGCTGCGTTCTTTTTCCTCGGCGTGGATGAAGTGCTTGATCTTGTTCCGGGCCCGCGACGTCGCCACGAAATTGAGCCAGTCGCGGCTCGGCTTGTGGCCGGGAGTTGCCACGATCTCGACGATGTCGCCGTTGCGGAGCCGGGCTCGCAGCGGCACCATCTTGCCGTTGACGCGGGCGCCGACGCACTGGTGGCCGACGTCGGTGTGGATTGAATAGGCGAAGTCGACCGGCGTGGCGTCGCGCGGCAGCGACTTCACTTCCCCCTTGGGGGTGAAGATGTAGACCTCCTCGGGATAGAGCTCGATTTTGAGGTTCTGCAGGAACTCCTGCGGATCGCGGACCTCCTGCTGCCATTCGAGCAGCTGCCGCAGCCAGATGAAATACTGCTCGTCGCGCCCCGCGCCGACCCGCCCTTCCTTGTACTTCCAGTGCGCCGCGATGCCCTCTTCCGCGGTCCGGTGCATTTCCTCGGTACGGATCTGCACCTCGAAGGGGACGCCGCGCTCGCTGATCACCGAGGTGTGAAGCGACTGGTAGCCGTTGGGGCGGGGCATGGCGATGAAATCCTTGATCCGGCCCGGCACCGGCGACCACGTCTGGTGAATGATCCCGAGCGCCCCGTAGCAGTCCTTGACCGACTCGGTGATGATCCGCAGCGCCACCATGTCGTAGACCTGATCGAGCTCGATTTTCTGCCGCTTGAGCTTCTGGTGGATGCTGAACAGGCGCTTGATCCGGCCGTCAATCTCGATCACCGGGACCTGCGCTTCGGCGAGCTTGGCCGAGACCGTCTTCTTGAGATCCTCGATCATCCCCTCAGTGGCGCGCCGCCGCCGCTCGACCCGGATCCGCAGCGCCTCGTAGGCGGTCGTCTCGAGGTACTTGAAGGCCAGCTCCTCGAGCTCGTTCTTGATCTTGCTCATGCCGAGGCGGTGGGCGATGGGGGCGTAGATGTCGCGGGTCTCCTGGGCAATCTTCACCCGCCGCTCTTCCGGCAGGTGGTGCAGGGTGCGCATGTTGTGCAGGCGGTCGGCGAGCTTCACCAGGATGACGCGGATGTCGTCCACCATCGCCAGCAGCATCTTGCGGAAGTTCTCCGCCTGCCGCTCCTCGCTCGATGAGAACGAGATCGAGCCCAGCTTGGTCACGCCCTGGACCACGTGCGCCACATCCGCGCCGAAGAGCTCGGTGATCCGTTCGATCGGGGTGTGGGTGTCCTCGACGATGTCGTGGAGCAGGCCGGCGGCGATGGCGACGACGTCGAGCTTCATTTCCGCCAGTTGATCCGCGACCTCGAGCGGATGCACGAGATAGGGCTCGCCGGAATGGCGGACCTGGCCCTTGTGCTCGAAGGCGGAAAAGACGTACGCCCGCCTCAGCAGGTCGATGTCGGCGTCCGGATTGATGCCCCGGACCTTGTCTACGAGATCCTCGAACCGAATCATGATGGACGGTGTCTAACAGAACCGGGGAACCGGCGGCGGACGGTCCCTTGTTGACGGGGAGTTTTTCGGTTCACTATACTGGCCCGGTTCGGGCGCCGGCAATCCGTGCTACCCGCTGCCAGCACGGCCGAAACCATTTTAATACCCACTTTCACGCCGCGCCGTGCCGCGTGCGGCGGCGACGCCGGTTGAGGAGAGCATGACCACACTTCGAAAGGCTTCGGCCGTTACCACCGCCCTGGTGCTCGGATTGAGCCTCGCGGCCGCGGGATGCGGCAAATACTCGATGAACGCCCTGAGAGCCCAGAAGGCCTACAAGGAGGGAAACGACCTCTACAAGGCCCAGGACTGGAAGGGGGCCGCCGCCAAATACGAGTACGCCCTCCAGAACGACCCGGCCAAGACCGAGATTTACTTCTATCTCGGCAACGCCTACGACAACATGTGGAAGGTCAGCCACAAGGGGGAACCGGCAAACGACGCCTACATCCAGAAGGCGCTCTCCTACTACCAGAAGGCGGCCGAGAACGACAAGAGCCCGCAGATGAAGAAGCTGGCGCTCGAGTACCTGGTGTCCGCCTACGGGCCCGACAAGCTCAACGACCCGTCCCAGGCCGAGCCGATCGTGCAGAAAATGATCGAAATCGAGCCCAACGAGCCGACCAATTACTTCGCCCTCTCGAAGATCTACGAAGACAGCGGCCGCTACGACGAGGCCGAACAGGCGCTCCTCAAGGCGCGCGACGCCAAGCCCAACGACCCCATCGTCTACACCTCCATGTCCGGCTTCTACAACCGGCAGGGAGACTTCCCCAAGACGATCGAATCGCTCAACAAGGCCGCGTCGCTGGCGCCTGACAACCCCCAGGGCTACCAGCTGGTCGCCACCTATTACTGGGAAAAGTCCTCGAAAGACCACCGCCTGAGCGACGCGCAGAAGAAGGAATACATCATGGCGGGGCTCGAGAACGTCGACAAGGCGCTGCAGCTGAACCCCACCTACGTGGACGCCCTGGTCTACAAAGGGCTGCTCCTGCGCCAGCAGGCGCTGGTCGAGAAGGACCGCGCCAAGCAGCTGCAGTTGATCGACGACGCCACGGCCCTCCAGAAGCAGGCCATCGAGCTGCGCAAGAAGGGCGGCGCCTCCTAGTCGGACCGCCCGGCACCCTCTCTGAGGGCCGTCCGCTTCACGCGGGCGGCCCTTTTTTCAACTGTCAGCCCCAGCCCCTCAGCCCAGCCTCCAGCGCCCGTGCCCGGCCCGCAGGGTCTGTAGCGCCAGTCTCCAGTCTCCGTGTTCCAGACGGCGGGTCCCGAGGTCTCCAGGGCCCCCCAGGCCCACGGGGTCACAGGAGCCGGAAGCTGTACGCACAAAGGGCGAACCCCTGGAGGTTCGCCCCTTGTGTCGATGTGTCGATGTGTCGATTCCGTCCGCCGTGCGTTTGGCGCTTAGTTGGCGCCGGTCTTCGGGGCCGGGGCGGCGCCACCGCCACCGCCGCCGCGCCGCATTTCCTCGGT
>JAYTEJ010000044.1:0-3799 GCA_043735365.1 Acidobacteriota bacterium | reverse complement strand
CTGGACACCGAGATCCAAAAAATCCATGAGGAGGCCGCTCTTGCCGCCTGAGAAACTTGCTTCAACCCTTACGATCAAACCCTTAGAAGATGTCTAGCGGCGGCGCGAGGTACGGGCAGCGGCGCAGCCCGGGTGTAAGCTGAGATTCAGGAGTAGCAGGCCCATGGTAGACGATCTTCCTCCTGGCGATTCCTCTCTGGAACTGGTGGACGTGATCCGTCAGGTGCGGCGGCGCTGGCGCATGAAGCTGGCGCTGCGCGGCGCGCTGGGCGTCGCCGGTCTCGGGTTGGTGGTGCTGCTGGTGTCGGCCTATGGCCTGGAGGCCTGGCGCTTCACGCCGCGATCGATCCTGACGTTCCGGATCATCCTGGCGGCGGCGCTGGCCGGACTCGTCACCTGGCTGCTGGTGCGGCCGCTGCTGCGCCGCGCCAGCGACGAGCAGGTCGCTCTCTATCTCGAGGAGCACGAGCCTTCCCTGCAGGCGGCCATCATCAGCGCCGTCGAGGCCGGGCGCGCGCGCGGCGACGGGGTGTACTCCGCCTCGCTGGTGCGGCGTTTGGTGGAGTCCGCGATCGACAAGTGCCGCGAGATCGAAGGGGGCCGCTCGATCGAGCGGGCGACGGTGACCCGCGACGGTGCGACGCTGGCGGCGATTGCGCTGGCCGCCGCGGCGATCTTCCTGCTCGGCCCCGCCTACCTGCGGCACGCACTGTCGGCGCTGCTCGTGGTCTCGCGCGACGTCGAGGCCGCGGCCCCCTACCGCATCGAGGTGCTGCCCGGGAACGCCACCGTCCCGCGCGGCGCCGACCAGGCGATCACCGCGCGCCTGTCCGGCTTCGACGCCGACCAGGCCTCGCTGATGGTCCGCAAGACCCCGGGTGCGGCCTACGACCGCGTGCCGCTGCTCAAGGGAGCGGACGGCAAGTACGAAGGCATGCTGTTCGATCTCGCCGCGCCCGTGGACTACCTGGTCGAGGCCAACGGCGTCCGTTCCGGCACCTACACGCTCAAGGTCGTCGAGCTGCCGTACGTCGATCGGCTCGAGCTCGAATATCACTTCCCGGCCTACACCGGCCTGCCGCCGCAGAAAGTGGAGGAGGGCGGCGACATCGCGGTCGTCAAGGGTACCGAGGTGCGGCTGCGCGCCGTGCCGACGATGGCGGCGAAGGCGGGGGACATCGTGCTGTCGGACAAGGTGCGGGCGCCGCTGGCGGCGGTGGTCGACGGCGGCACGCCGGCGCCGTTGACCGGAAGCTTCAAGGTGGACGCCAAGGGGTTCTACCGGATCGAGCTCGATGGTCCGTCGGGTGAACGGCTGCCGGCTTCGCCGCAGTACACCATCGATGCGCTGGCCGATCGCCCGCCGACGGTGTCGATTGCCAAGCCGGGGCGGGATACGCAGGCGTCGCCGATCGAGGAGGTCTTCGTCGAGGCGCGCGCCGACGACGACTTCGGCGTCAAAGACCTGGATCTCGTCTACTCCGTCAACGGCGGAGCGGAAAAGACCATCCGCCTCTTCGAGGGGAAGAAGCGCCTCGCCGAGGTGTCGGCGGGCCACACTTTCTACCTCGAGGAGCTCGCCGTCAAGCCCGGGGACTTCGTGTCGTATTACGCCAGGGCGGTGGACAACGATGCCACCGAGGGCCCCAAGCCGGCGATGAGCGACATGTACTTCGTCCGGATCCGGCCGCTCAGCAAGGACTTCAAGCGGGCGGCGTCGGATGCCCAGCAGGGCGGCGGCGGGGGCGGCGGCCAGCAGAACCAGGTCGGCGCGCTCTCCGAACAGCAGCGGCAGATCGTCGCCGCGACCTTCAACGTGCAGCGCGACCGGCGGAAGATGTCCGCCGACAAGGTGCGCGAGAACTCGACCGTGATTGCGCTGTCGCAGTCGCGGCTGCGCGAGCAGGTCGAAGGCCTGCTGACGCGGATGAACAGCCGCCTGGTGCAGCAGGATCCCTCCTTCAAGAAGGTGGCGGAGCTGCTGCCGCAGGCCGTCACCGAGATGAAGGCGGCGGAGTCGAAGCTCCAGGGGGTCAAGCCGGAGGCGGCGCTCGCGCCCGAGCAGAAGGCGCTCCAGCTGCTGCAGCAGGCCGAAGAAGAGTACGAGATGCAGGTCCAGGTGCAGCGCCAGCAGGGGGGCGGCGGCGGAGGCGGCGGCAGCGCGATGTCGCAGGACCTGGCCGACTTGTTCGAGATGGAGCTCGACAAGATGGCAAATCAGTACGAGACCCGCCAGCAGGCGTCGCAGCAGCAGTCGGATCAGAAGGTTGACGAGCTGCTGGAAAAGCTCAAGGAGCTGGCGCGGCGGCAGGAGCAGGAAGCCGAGCGCCAGCGGCGGCGGGCGGCGGCGGGGCAGCAGGCCTCCGGCGGCGGGTCCGGACAGCAGCAGCGCGACCTGGCCGACCAGGCCGAGGAAGCGGCGCGCCGGCTCGAACAGTTGTCGCGCGAGGAGAATCGTCCTGAGCTCGCTCAGTCGGCGCGGCAGCTGCGGGACGCGGCAGATGCCATGCGTCAGGCGGCCGCCAATGGCCAGCAGGCGTCGGGGGCCCAGGCCGCGTCCGCGCTCGATCGTCTCAAGGAGGCCGAGCACCGGCTGCAGCAGGCGCAGTCGGGGCGTGCCGAGCGCGACATCACCGATGCCAGGCAGCAGGCGGACGAGATCGCGCGCGAGCAGCAGCAGATTGCCGAAGGGGTCAAAGGGCTCGGTGCGGCGGGCGACAAGCGCCAGGAGAAGGCGCAGCAGCTCATCGATCGCAAGTCGGCGCTCGAGCAGCGCGTCGGCGAGCTCGAAAAGACGCTCGACCGCACCGCCGCCAACCTCAGCGCTGGGGAGAAGGCGGCCGCCCGCAAGCTGGGGGAGGCGTCCGAGTCGATCCGGACCAGCAAGGTGCGCGACAAGATCCGCTATTCCAGCTCGATGGTGCGCGCCGGCGTCTCGCCGGAGGATCAGCAGCCTATCGAAGGCTCGATCGGGTCCAACCTCGACGCGCTGCGGAGCACGCTCGGGGAGGCGGCGTCGGCGCTGGGCAAGCCGAGCGCCACCGATGCCATGAATCAGACGCTCGACAAGGCGCGCCAACTGGCGCGCGGCGTCGACTCGCTGGATCAGCGGCTCCGGGAGCGTCCGCTGGGTCAACAGCAAGGCCGCCAGGGTCAACAGGGCCAGCAAGGCCAGGGTCAGCAAGGACAGCAGGGTCAACAGCGCCAGCAAGGCCAGCAGGGTCAGGGCGGGCAGCAGGGGCAGCAAGGCCAGGGCGGGCAGCAGGGGCAGCAAGGCCAGGGCGGACAGGGCGGTGACCGCTCCGGCCAGGCGCAGCTCGGCAACGGCAGCGACAACGGCTTCAACGCTACCGGCGGCGGGGGGCGATTCGCGCCGGGTGACGTCCGCCAGTTTCGCGGTGATGCGCGACAGTTCGCCAACGACGCCGCGCAGCTACGGCGCATGGTTCAGGGGCAGGGGATCGATCCCCGCATGCTCGACGAAGTGCTGCGCAACCTCAAGGCGCTGGACGACGAGCGCGTCTACCAGGACGCGGCGACGCTGGCACGCCTGCAGACGGCGGTGGCCGAGGGCATGAAGCGCTTCGAGTTCAACCTCCGGCGCCAGGCCGATGCGAAGGGCCAGGACGTTTTCCTCTCGGGCTCGGACGACGTGCCGGAGCAGTACCGCAGGCTGGTGGACGAGTACTACAAGTCGCTCTCGAACGGGGCCGCCAGGGACGACAAGGGCCGCTGACCGCGCGGACCAAAGAGCCCCATGCCTACCGCCGTGACCGCCTGCGTCCTCGCGCTCTCGACC
>JAYTEJ010000043.1:0-2536 GCA_043735365.1 Acidobacteriota bacterium | reverse complement strand
CTGGACACCGAGATCCAAAAAATCCATGAGGAGGCCGCTCTTGCCGCCTGAGAAACTTGCTTCAACCCTTACGATCAAACCCTTAGAAGATGTCTAGCGTCGGGGCGGCCGCGGTTCGCTGCCGAGGATGTCCTCGAGCGCCGTGTCCAGGCCGGCAAAGCGGAACCGATAGCCCAGCGCCAGCGCCCGGGCGGGCAGCACCCGCTGGCCGGTCAACACCATCGGCCCGGCCATTTCGCCGATCAGCAGCTTCACCGCCAGCGCCGGGGCCGGCACGAGTGCCGGCCGGCCCAGCGCGCGCCCGACCGCCTGCGCGAAATCCCGGTTCCTCACGGGTTCCGGCGCGGTTGCGTTGATCGGCCCGGCCGCCGCCGGCGTCGCCAGCACCCACCGCACCATCTCGACCCAGTCGAGGCGGTGGATCCACGACATGAACTGCCGCCCGGATCCGATGCGGCCGCCAGCGAAGAACCGGAACGGCACCAGCATCGGCGGTAGCGCGCCGGCCTCGCGATCGAGGACGATGCCGGTGCGGATCAGCGAGACGCGGATCGACTGCGTCTCGGCCAGCCGGGCTTCGGACTCCCACGCGGCGCACAGCCGGGCGAGAAAGTCGTCGCCCGGAGGAGAAGACTCGATCCGGTCCTCGTCCCCCGATGGCCCGTAGTAGCCGACGGCGCTGGCGCTGACCAGGACCGACGGCCCGGCCTCGAGGGTCCCCAATGCTGCGACCAGGCTCTGGGTGGCCCGCATCCGGCTATCGCGCAGCATCGCCTTCCGTCTGGTCGTCCAGCGGTGATCGGCAATGCCGGCGCCGGCGAGATTGACGACGGCCTGCGCGCCCGCGAGCGCCGCACGCCACGAACCGGCGGTGCCGTCGGGTGTCCAGCCCGCGAGCGTCATGCGCGGCCCGCCCGGATCCGAGGGCGCCGTCGCGCCTGGCGCCAGCGAGCGAGTGAGGATCACCACGTCGTCGCCGCCCTCCGCGCACGCCGTCGCCAGGGCCTGGCCGAGGAAGCCGCTGCCGCCGGCAATCACGATTCGCATCCCCTGGCACTATAATGGCGCGGCGCTCCCCCTTTCAAAGTATCGAGGCTTTCATGCGCCGGTTCGCGCCGCGCTCTGCTCGTCGGCTGGCATCCTACCGAGCGCCGGATGCTGATCTGGACGGCCTTCGTGGTCCGGTCAGTGCGTGTGGCGCGCCACCCACTCCCGCAGCAGCGAGTCGACGACGACGTAGCGCGGCCCCTCGCGGGCGAGGATGTCCTCGCGCACCAGCGCCGAGAGCGAGGCCTGGACGGTTGACGCTCCGCCCAGCCGATAGCGGGCGCGGACGTCGGCCGAGAGCAGCTCGCGCCCCTCCTCGAGCACCGCGGCGCGAAGCGCGGCACGCTGTGCGAGCGTGAGGTGCTGCCACGTGCCTTCGAAAATCGCCTCGTGCTCGCCGAGCAGCCGGGTCAGGGTGCCGTGGAGGTCTTCGAGCCCCACCGTCCGCGCCCCCCGGACGTCGTCCCAGAGCTCGTGGGCGAGGCGCTGGACGTCGTAGGGCAGGTTGCCGGCGAGCTCGACGATCGAGGCGCCGAGGCCGGGCGCGGGCCGCAGCCTGGTGGCGCGGAAGCGAGCTTCGATGAAGTCGGCGAAGCGATCGGCGGGGATCTTCTGCAGCCGCATCACCGGGCCCGCCTTGTAGAAGGGCCGGCTGCGCCCGAGCATGCGCTCCATCAGGCTCGGCTCCGAGCCCGAGAACACGTAACCGACCTGGCGCTGTTGCTGGACGGCGGCGCGCAGGGCATGCTCGACGCTGCCACCGTTGAAGGCGCCAATCGCCTGGAACTCGTCGAGGGCGACGGCCAGCTTCCGCCGCCGCGCCTCGGCGATCCGGCCGGGCAGCGCGAACACCTCCTCGGCCAGCCGCGAGACGTCCTTGTCGCTGCGTACCGACGGAAACGACAGCGCCAGGCGCCTGACGCCGCGCGCATCCGGCTCGAGGCGGACCTCCGACCTGACGTCGCCGAGCATCTCCCGCAGCCAGCCGCGGGCCCGGTCGAGGCCGGTCTCGACCGACAGCAGCGCCCGTGCGTACCCTTCCAGGAACGCGACGTAGGAGCTGTAGCTGCTGACCGTGACCTCGACGGTGAGCGCCCCGGCTCGCGCCGCGCCGGCCAGGGCCTGGCGCACCAGCGACGACTTGCCGTAGCGCCTTGGAGAGATCAGGAAGATCTTCTGTCCCGCCAGCAGGTCGGCGGCGAGGCGGTCGAGCTCGATTTCGCGATCGACGAACGATGCCGCGGGAACGATTTCGCCGTAGACGAACGGATTGGCCATCATCCTCCGTGCCTTACGTCAATCGACGTAATGATTACGTAGTTTAACGTAATGACGGCATCGGCGCGACCAGCGGTAGCGGCGGCTGGGGTGGCGGCAGCACCCAGGTGGCGGCGGCGGACCAGACCGCGCGGTCCTGGGGTAGCCACTGGGGCAGACGCGTCCCGTCCGCAGCCCCGGGCAGGCCGGCCTCGGTGGCGACCACCTGCAC
>JAYTEJ010000042.1:0-7656 GCA_043735365.1 Acidobacteriota bacterium | reverse complement strand
CCCGTGGCCACCCAGAAGGTCCGCGACGAGTGGGCGAAATGGGGGGACGGCACGCGCCTCGACGTGCTGCCCTCCCCGTATCGTTCGGTGATGGAACCGCTGCTCGAATACATCGATCAGCTGCAGATTGAGCAGCCGCGGGACTACGTCACCGTCGTCCTCCCGGAATTCGTCCCGGCCCGGTGGTGGCAGCACCTGCTGCACAATCAGAAGGCTCTGCTCATCAAGGGCGCGCTGCTCTTCCGGGCGCGCGTAGTCGTCACCAGCGTCCCATTTCATCTGGAACGATGACCTCGGCAGTTGGGCGGCCTGTCACGGACGTACTCACGCGGAGCGCGCAAAGGGTCCGCTTCTCTTGCACTTCACAGATGATCTCTTCGTGCTCCGCGCGTTCTGCGTGAGTAACATGCGTGAGTCCCGTCTGGGTCGCTGGTTCTGCGCTTGTCGTCGTCGAGGGCTCCAGCTGGACGCGCTCGGAGGAGTTCATGCAGGTCGTGGACAAATTCTTACGAGCCCTGATGGCATGTGGTTTTCCGAACAAGGCGTTGCAGCCGACGAGCCGCGGGGAACAGCCAGTCGAGTGGAACCTGTCACCCTGCGCGGCTCGCCTCTGAACGCCAGAGCGTTAACTCTCCTGTAACGCCGTAATGTCTCCGGAGCCGTTCCGGAGCCCGAGCGCGACGCGCTCAACACCTGGGGTTTGATACAGCCTCATAGATTAGTTGGGATGACCGGCTGCCGTTCTGGGCGGCCTCAGGGCGATACCGTGATGCCGATGCGTCTGCCGGCCGCGCAGAACTCTCCCAGCTCCAACCCGGCGTGTGGCTCGGCCGGGTCGGAGGTGAGAGACCAGACCATGCCTGGAACCTGCGAGACGATGTCGTCCAGCACGCGGATTGGGTCGTTGTCCGGCCGCGAGACGGACGGGGCGATGGAATTGGCGCCCACTCCCGGCAGCACTGATCCCTGCCAGAACTCAGGCGGACCGGCGAGCTGAACGCAGAGGAACCGAGCCCTGTAGAACCCCGCGAACCGAACCCCGCAGAACCCCGTGAACCGAACCCTGTAGAACCCCGTGAACTGAACCCTGCAGAACCGAACCCGGTAGGACCTCGCGGAACCCAGTAGAACCCTGTGGAACCTTTGATATATCTTGAGAGGTTCATGGATCTGAAAAATCTCGATCATCCAATCGTTCAGCTGTCGCTGGATCTGACCTCACTCGAAGAAGCACTCGAAACCGCCGCGGTCGGCGTCGCCGCCGGGGTTGACTGGCTCGAGGCCGGCACGCCGCTGCTGCTGGCCGAAGGGCTGCATGCGGTCGAGGGGCTGCGCAAGCGCTTCCCCGATCACCCGATCGTTGCCGACCTCAAGACCATGGACGGCGGCTACCTCGAGGCCGAGATGATGGCCAAGGCCGGCGCCGATTTCGTCGTCGTCATGGGCCGCGCCCACGAGGCCACCATCCGTCGCGTCGTCGATGCCGGCCGCGACTTCGGCATCAAGGTGATGGGGGACAACATGGCGTCGGCCGATCGCGTCGAGAACGCGCGGTGGCTGGAGAGCCTCGGAGTGGACGTCATCGTCCATCACATCGGCTTCGACGAGCGCGGGATGATCAAGGGGCTGAGCCCGCTCGACGAGCTCGACGAACTAGTGAAAGCGGTATCGATCCCGGTGCAGGCGGTCGGCGGGCTGTCGATCGAGCAGGCCATCGACTGCCCGCGGCACGGCGCCCCGCTGGTGGTGATTGGCGCGCCGCTGGTGATCGACGGTGCGGCGTTCAAGCCCGCGGACGCAAACCTGTTCCCGACGCTGAAGCGGATCTGCGACGACATCCGGCGCACGCCCTACCGGCGCCCGGCATGAGGACGGACGGATGAGCGCCCAGGCGGGCCTGCGCCACCTTCTCTACCGGACGGCGCAGCGGGCCTACGGCGCGGCGCTGCGGACGCGGTACCGAAAGGCCGGCATGCCGTGGCGCGTCCACGACCGCGTCCTGCGCGTCGATCCATCCGTCCGCCATCTGGTGCCGCACGAGCCCGAAACGGCGCTCTACGAATTCGTGCGAGCGAAGTTGACGCCCGGGGCGCACGTGCTCGACGTCGGCTCGTTTCTCGGTATTTACGCGCTGCTCGAGGCCGGGCTCGCGGGACCGGCCGGCCGGGTGGTGACGGTGGAGCCGACCGCCTGGAGCGCCGGCATCGCGCGGCGCCACCTCCGCTACAACGCGGCGGGCGCGGCGCCGGTGATTCTGGTCGAAGCCGCGGCCGGCGCGGCCCCCGGGGAGGCGACCCTGCACGAGTACGACCAGCCCTACGTCAACGCCCTGACCCAGGCGCCCGACGGCGTCGGCACGCCGCGGCTGTGCCGGGTGCCGGTGCGAACGCTGGACGAGATCTGCGCCGCGCACGGGCTGGCGCCGACGTTCATCCGCCTCGACGTCCAGGGCGCCGAATGGCAGGCGCTCGAGGGCGCCCGGCAGGTCATCGCGGCGGCAGGCGAGCGCCTGACGATCGTCGCGGAAATGCACCCGCAGTGCTGGCCGGCCTTTGGCATCGACGCCGACGGGGCGCGCGCCACCATTGCCTCGCTCGGCCTTCACGCCGCGCCGCTCGAGCCTGGCGCCGGCCTCTTCGACCGCGACGCCCACATCGTCCTTACCCCGCTCGCCCGCGCCTGACGGAGCAGTCATGACTACTCTCGAGCACAAGGTCGTCCTCGTCACCGGCTCGTCGTCCGGCATCGGCCGGGGCATCGCCGAACACTTCGCTTCGATCGGCGCCAGGGTCGTCGTCCACGGCCGGAGCGAGAAGGAGACGCAGGCCGTGGCCGATCGGATTCGCGGCGCCGGCGGCACCGCCGCGACCGTGCTGGCGGATCTCGCCGAGGTGGATGCCTGCCGCCGCGTCGTCCACTTCACGATCGAGCAGTTCGGCGGCATCGACGTGCTCGTCAACAATGCCGCGAGCGTCGCACGCGGCTATCTCGAGGACGCCCCGGTCGAGCTCTGGGACGCGACCATGGCGGTGAACCTGCGGGCGCCATTCCTCTGCCTGCAGGAGGCGGTGAAGTCGATGAAGACCCGCGGCGGCGGCTCGATCGTCAACATCGGCTCGGTCAACGCCTACATCGGCGAGCCCAAGCTTGGCCCCTACTCTGTCTCCAAGGGCGGACTGATGACCCTGACGCGCAACGCCGCCTCCACCCTCAACCGCTACCGCATCCGCGTCAATCAGCTGAACGTCGGCTGGACGCTGACCGAGGGAGAGCACCGCGTCAAGCGCGCGGAAGGCAAGGGGCCGGAATGGCTGGAGGAGGCTGTTGCCTCGCGCCCCTTTGGACGCCTGCTCTCGCCCCACGACATCGCACTGGCCGCGGCCTATTTCGCCTCGGACGACAGTGCCCTCATCACCGGCGCCGTGACCGACCTGGAGCAGTACCCGGTCGGCGCCCCTCCCAACTGGTAGGTGTATTCCGATGGCGCCGCGAATCAGCGTATTTCCGAAATTCTTGTTCGACGACCTCACCGACGGCCGCGCGTCCTTCGCAGGCTGGATCCGCGACGCCGCCGCGCTCGGCGGCGAAGGCGTCGAGCACTACGACGGATTCTTCCGCAGCCTCGACCCCGCCGGCATCGATCCGATCGTCCGGGCGATGGCGGAGACCGGGCAGGTGACGTCGATGATCTGCTTCTCGCCCGACTTCACCCATCCCGACGCGGACGAACGCCGCCGTCAGGTGGAGCGCCAGAAGCAGGCCATCGATCTCACCGTGCGCATGGGCGCCGGCCACTGCCGCACCCTCAGCGGTCAGCGCTACCCGGATCTCTCACGCGCCGACGGCATCGCCCGCACCGTCGAGGGCATCAGCCGCTCGCTCGACTACGCCGCGCGCCGCGACGTCGTCCTCTGCATGGAGAACCACTACAAGGACGGCACCTGGCGCTACCCGGAGTTCGCCCAGCCGGAGGACATCTTCCTCGAGATCATCGGCCAGATCGACTCGCCGCACTTCGGCGTCCAGTACGATCCCTCCAATGCGTTCGTCGGCGGCTTCGATCCGGTCCGCTTCCTCGAAAAGGTCCGGCACCGGGTGGTGACGATGCATGCGTCGGATCGCTACCTGGCGCCTGGGGCGACACTGGACGACTTGAAGAGCGGAGATGGCTCGTTGGGTTATGCATCGGCGCTCCGCCACGGAGAGACCGGCAAGGGATTGAACGACTACGACGCCATCTTCCGGCTGCTGGCCGAGGTCGGCTTCGACGGCTGGATCTCGGTCGAAGCCGGGATGAACGGCCTCGACGAGATCGCCCGCTCGGTCGAGTTCCTGCGCGGCAAGCGGGCGCAGCACTTCGGCCCCGGCGCCTAACGCGAGGCCACGTAGGCGGCGACGGCAATCATGTCGTCCTCGGACATCTTGTCGACGACCTGCTTCATCAACGGCGACCAGGTGCCCTTGCGGGTCCCCTGCTGGATGTCGAACAGCTGCCGGACGATGTAGCTCGGGGAGCGACCGGCGATGCCGGGGACGGGGCCGAGACCCTTGAGATCCGGGCCGTGGCAGATGCCGCACGGGAGCGTCTTGTTGCCGCCGCCGGCCACCAGCGCGGCTCCCTTCTTGAGGCTGCCGGTCGGCACGTAGGCGATGAAGCCCGAGTGCGGATCGCGCAGCTCGAAGCGGGTCGCGTCCACGGGCGTCTCGATGATGCGGTGGCCGATGGGCTCGGTGCCGCCGTCCTTGACGGCGAAGAAGACATTGCCCGAGAGCCGCAGCTGCGGGACGGTGTTGGTTTCGACCACGCGGATCCACGGCTTCCAGGCAAGCGACGAGATGTAGGTGGCGGCGTCCTTAATCTCGTCCTCCGTCATCGCCTGGGCCGCCTTGATCATCAGGCCGGTGTTGGTCTTGCGGGGTTCGGCGCTGGTTCGAAGGCCGTTTCTGAAGTCGGTCAACTGCTGGACGACGTAGGTGTAGGGCAGTCCGGCGATCGGGGCATTTTCCGGCCGCCCCAGCCCCTCGGGCATGTGGCACATGCCGCAGCCGAGCACGTCCGGCGGGCGGCCGTGGACGAAGACGTCGGGCATCGGCGGGTGGTCGCCGGGAAACCAGTCGGCAACGTTGAAGAAGTCGCGCAGCTGCGGGATGGTGAACGCCGCGGTGCTGTCCGGGATGTGCTTGACCGAGGTGTCCTGCGGCGGACGCGCGGCCGCCGGACGTGCCGCGGCCGCTGCCGGGTCGGCCGGCGGCGCGGGCGCCGGCACGCCGTAGGCCCAGTAGGGGGTCCCCGGCGGCGCGGCCTGCGGCTGGGAGACGGGCGCGGCCGTCACCGGTGCCGGCGCGGTCGCGCTCTGGCCCGGCGCGGGCGGCGCCTGCGCTATGAGGATTCCGCCGGTCAGCGCCGTCGCCAGCGCCGTACCCGCCACGCCGAGAAGATTCCGCATCAGCCGTCAGCCTCCTGAATCGGAGATGGCGCGCAGCCGCGCCGAACATCGGAAGTCGGTGCGCCAACTATAACGGATTGTGGTCGCGCCGCCTCCGGGCGCGCCGGTTTGCGCGGTGCGGCCGCCGCTTGTATGCTCCACCGTTGGAGGAAGTTCATGGCATTCGACACCTCGTTGTCCCGGCGCTCGTTTCTGGCGCTCGCGGGCGCCCTGCCGTTCGCCCTCAAGACTGCCGCGTCGGCGGCCGGCAAGGTGCCGGTGGGCGTCGAGCTCTACACGGTGCGCGACCAGCTGGCCCGCGACCTGCCCGGCACTGTCACCGCGGTGGCCAAGATGGGCTACGAGGTGGTCGAGTTCTATTCTCCCTACTTCTCGTGGACCCCCGAGAAAGCCAAAGAGGTCCGCAAACTCCTTGACGACCTCGGCCTGAAGTGCCACTCGACGCACAACAGCAGCACGGCGGTGGCCCCCGAGAACATCCAGAAGGCGATCGAGCTCAACCAGATCATCGGCAGCAAGTACGTCATCGTCGCTAGCGCCGGCCAGATTGCCGGCATCGACGGCTGGAAAGCGCTTGCCGACCACCTCAATACCGCGGCGGCGACGCTGAAGGCGTCCGGTATGGCCACCGGGTACCACAACCATCAAACGGAGTGGAGGCCGGTGGAGGGGCAGCGGCCGATGGACGTGCTCGCGGCGTCGACGTCGAAGGACGTGGTGCTGCAGCTCGATGTCGGCACCTGCGTCGAGGTCGGAGCGGATCCGGTGGCCTGGATTGAGGGCCATCCGGGACGGATCAAGAGCGTCCACTGCAAGGACTGGGCGCCCGGTGAAGGGCGCGGCTACAGCGTCCTCTTCGGCGAGGGGGTCGCTCCCTGGAAAAAGATTTTCGCCGCCGCAGAGGCGGTGGGCGGGGTCGAGTACTACCTGATCGAGCAGGAGGAGGGCCCGGCCGACCAGCAGCTCCAGCGCGCCGAGCGCTGCCTCGCCAATTACCGGAAGATGCGCGCCTGATTCGCGCCGGAGTCACGATGCCACGCCACTTCAGCCGGCGGGATTTCCTCGAACGCGCCGCCGCCGCGACGGCGCTCGCGGCCGTGGCCGGCCGGAACACCGGGGCGCAGCAAACCCGCCGCGCCGGGATGTACATCTCCCTGAACGGCTCGGTCGCCCGCGGCGTCGGCTGGCCAGATCTTGCGCGGCTGGCGGCACGCGTCGGCTTCGGCGGCGTCGACTGGAGCCTCGGGCCGGCCAAGACGGCCGGGGCCGACGCCACCAAGGCGCTCTTCGCCGAGCTCAGGATCAGGCCCAGCATCGTCAATCTGCCGATGGCGCGGCCACTGCCGTTCGGCGGCGATCAGCCGGCATTCGCCGAGGCGCTGCGCGGGCTCGCGGACGACGCCGCGTTCACCGCGGCGGTCGGCTGCGATCGGATGATGCTGGTGCTGTCGCCGACCGGACCGGCGCCGAAAACGGAATATCGCAAGGTCGTCCGCGACCGGCTGGCCGCGATCTCGGAGGTGCTCGAGCGATCGCATCTCCAGCTCGGGCTCGAGTTCCTCGGCGTCCAGCAGTTCCGCGCCGGGCGCGAGGGCGGGCCGCCGCCGAATCCCTTCATCTGGACGCTGCCCGAAACCGTCGCGCTCGCGACGGACAGCGGCGCCAACATCGGCGTCATTCTCGACATCTGGCACTGGCACCACTCGGGGGGCACCGTGGCCGACATCCTGGCGGCGCCGGCGTCCCGCATCGTCCACGTGCACCTGTCCGACGCGAAAGCGCAGCCGCCAGAAGAGGTCCGCGACAACCAGCGCCTGATGCCGGGCGAAGGGATCATCGACGTCACCGGCTTCCTGCAGGCGCTGAAGAAGATCGGCTATGCCGGGGGCATCAGTCCGGAGCCGCTCGGACGAGTGCCGGCGGAGATGACGCCGGAAGAAGGGGCCCGCCTGGCGCTCGAGACAACGAAAGCCGCGATGGCCAAGGCGGGCGTCACGGCCTGATTTACAGGCCGCTGCGCTTGAGCGCGTAGGCGATCGCCTCGGTCGGCGCCGGGTAGCTGGTGAGCGCGGTGCTGCCGCGGTAGTCGATGTCGCGGATGCCGATCTCGCTGGTGTAGAACGCATCCACCGTCATGCGCCGCGCCCAGCTGAAGAACTGGATGCCGGGGTCGAGCTCCGGCGACGCATTCCTCCGGTACGCAATCCGG
>JAYTEJ010000041.1:0-4770 GCA_043735365.1 Acidobacteriota bacterium | reverse complement strand
AGCCGGCGAAAAGCTGATGTCGCTGGCCAGCCGGCTCGCCTCGGCGCCGAACGACGCCTACTGGGCGCTGTCCACCGCCGACGCCAGGTTTCCGAAGGTCCAGCTCTCGACCGGCGAGGAGGTCACCGTCTCCTACGGCCAGTACCGCGCCCTGCTCGCCACCCGCCGCCACCAGCCCGATCGCGAAGCGGCGTTCGTGGCGCTGCACGACACCTACAAAACCAGCCTCAACACCTACGCCACGCTCTACAACGGCGTCTGCCAGCGCGACTGGTTCCAGGCCCGCGCCCGCGGCTACGCCAGCACGCTCGACGCCGCGCTCCACGGCGACAACATTCCCCCCTCGGTGGTCGAGAACCTCATCGCCACCGCCCGCGCCGGGGTCGAGCCGCTCCAGCGCTACCACCGGCTGCGCCGCCAGGCGCTCGGGGTGGCCTCGTATCACGTCTACGACTTCTCCATCCCGCTGGTCTCGTTCGACAAGAAATATCCGTACGACGACGTCCTAGACTGGATCGTCGACGCGGTCGCCCCGCTCGGCGCCGACTTCCAGGCGCGCATGCGCGAAGGCTTCGCGGGACGGTGGATCGACGTCTACGAGAACGAAGGGAAGCGCTCCGGCGCTTACTCGGCGCCGGTCTACGGCACCCATCCCTACATGCTGCTCAACTACAACGACACGCTCGACGACGTCTTCACCCTGGCGCACGAGATGGGGCATTCGATGCACACCATCCTGTCGCACCAGTCGCAGCCGTTCGTGTATTCGAGCTACACCATCTTCGTCGCCGAAGTGCCCTCGACGCTGACCGAGGCGCTGCTGCTCGACTACATGCTCGAGCGCTCGACCGACCCGGTCGAGCGGGCGGTGCTGCTGCAGCACGCCATCGACAACATCACCGGCACCTTCTTCACCCAGGTGATGTTCGCCGACTACGAGCTGCGGGCGCACCGGCTGGCCGAGCAGGACCAGCCGATCACCGCGGAGATCCTCACCGGCATGTACGATGCGCTGCTGCAGGAGTACTACGGCGACGCGCTCGACCCGCATCCGCTGCGGGGCATCACCTGGGCGCGCATTCCGCACTTCTTCAACTCGCCGTACTACGTCTACCAGTACGCGACCTGCTTCGCCTCGGCGGCCCGGCTGTCGCGCGAGATCATGCACGGCGGCAGCGCCGACGCCGCGCGCGAGCGCTACATGGCGCTGCTGCGCTCCGGCGGCAGCGACTACCCGATGGCGCAGTTGAAGACGGCGGGCGTGGATCTGGCCGAGCCCGACACCGTCATGGCGGTGATCGAACAGCTCGACGGCCTGGTCTCGCGGCTCGAACGCGAGCTCGCGGCACTCAATCGCGCCTGAGGGGCGGGCGGCATCTCACGGGGTCGGAGGATCGCCGGCGCGCCCCACCGGACGGTACCGCAGCGTCAGCACCGCGGCGCCAAGCAGCGCCACCGCCGCGGATCCGTAGGCACTCGACTCTCCGAACCGCTGCAGCGAGCCGTTGCCCCACACCGGCCCGATCGTCCGACCCAGGCTCTCGAGCGCGCCGGCCGCACCCTGCACCCGGCCCTGTTCGTGGACGCCGGCCGAGTGGCTCACCAGTGCGCTCAGGGTGGCATTGCACAGCCCGATGCCGAGCGCGCCCGGCACCAGCATGGCGATGAACACCGGCAGCGAGTGGGTCGCGGCGCTGCCGCCCCACCCGGCCGCCGCGCACAGCAGCCCGATCCCGAGCGTGCGCCGCTCCCCCAGCCGGCGAACGACCGGGCCCACCAGCCCGCCCTGCACCACCACGCCGAGGAAGCCGAAGGCACTCAGCAAGTAGCCGATGTGCGCCGCGTCGAAGCCGAAGCGGCGGGCGCCGAACAGCGCGAACGTCGTCTGATAGACCGCAAACGCCGTCCAGTAGACGAAGTCGATGGTGAACAGCACGCGCAGGTCGGCACGGCCCCAGAGCTCGGCGAGCGTCCGCCACGGCGAGCGGCCGCCGGCCTGGGTTCGATGCACGGTTTCCGGCAGCCACCACCACGCCATCGCCATGGCGACGACGGTGATCGCCGCCGCCGCCCAGATCGGGGCGGTGTAGCTGATGTGCGAGAACGCCGCGCCGAGGGCCGGCCCGACAATGAAGCCGAGGCCAAAGGCGGCCCCGAGGACGCCGAACGACCTGGCGCGGTTCTCCGGGGTGGAGATGTCGGCGATGTAGGCGCGGGCGGTGGTGATGTTCCCCCCCGACAGGCCGTCCACAATCCGCGCCGCGAACAGTAGCGCGAGGCTGTGGGCCATCGCCAGCATCACGAAGCTCACCACCGTGCCGAAGAGACTGAAGATCAGCACCGGACGGCGGCCCCAGCGATCCGAGAGACCGCCGAGCAGCGGCGAGGCGATCAGCTGGCTCAGCGAGAAGGAGGCAAACAGCAGCCCGATCACAATCGGTGAGGCGCCGAACGTCTCCGCATAGAACGGCAGCAGGGGAATGATGATGCCGAACCCTACGAGGTTGACGAACGTGGTCAGGAAAATGATGAAAAGTGGGCGGGACAAGGTCTCTCGACGCCGCGGCGCCGGCCGGAACGTGCCACTGGCGTCATTGCCGGATCTGCACGCTCCTGATTATGACAGGCTCGAGCGGCACATCGTCCATCCCGGCGGTGGAATGGGTCGGGACCGCGGCAATGCGGTCGACCACCTCCATGCCCGACAGTACCCGGCCGAAGACCGCGTAGCCGAACTCGTCCGGCGAATAGCCGGTGTGATCCAGCCGCCGGTTGTCGGCGACGTTGACGTAGAACTGATCCGTGGCGCTCCGAAGCGCCGCCATGCGGGCCATCGCCACGGTGCCGCGGAGGTTGCGCAGGCCGTTGGTCGCCTCGTTCTGAATCGGCGGCCGGGTGGTCTTCTCACTGAGCGATGGGGTGAAGCCGCCTCCCTGGATCATGAAACCCGGCTTGACGCGGTGAAAGACCGTGTCGCTGTAATGCCCTTCGCGCGCGTACTGCACGAAGTTCTCCACGGACACCGGGGCGCGGTCGGTGAGCAGCTCGATGGTGAAATCTCCCATCGAGGTCGAGACGACGGCGACCGGATTGCCGGGCACCGGTGCGGGCGGCTGCAGCGGCGGCGCCTCGATGGTTCTGGTGCGGTCGGCGGGCGTTCCCGGCACGCTCTGCGACGCGGGCCGGACCGCCGGTTGCCGTAAGGCGCTTACGGAAGCCGGGAGCCCCGGCGACGCCGCCAGGAGCGCGAACACGGCGAACAGCGCACAGATGTGAAAAGGACGGCGCATACGACTCCATGGGGCGGGGATTCAAGCTGATGGATCTGATGGTAGGACGCTGCGGCTGAGGCGTCAATTTGCCGGGGATTCCTGCGAGTGCGGCGGCACGCAAATCGCAATACCTCCGAGCGCACCACCCGTGGCCGCCCCGGAGACCGCGGGATGTTCAAGGCCGGCGGCGCACCAGGCAATCCAACAATTAACGGTCGGAACGCGAAGCGCCCGCATGCCTCCGCTCCCGACGCCAAGGCTCCCCAATGTCTTTCCTTGATCGATTCAAGCCTCAGCCCCGCTGGAAGCACGCCGACGCGGCGACCCGGGCCGCCGCCGTGGTCGACATTCCGGAGGACGACGAGTTTCAGGAGGCCCTCGACGAACTGACCCGCGACGAGGACGTCCGGGTGCGGCGGGCGGCGGCAGCGCGCCTGACCGACCCGGGGGCACTGGTCGCGCTCGCCCGATCCGAGGCGGACCCGGAGCTGCGCCGGGAGCTCAGCGACCGGCTCGTGGCCATCGCCACGGCCCCGGCATCGCGCGAATCGGATGCCGCCGCCGCGCTCGCAGGACTCGAAGACAGCCGCCAGGTGTCCACCGTGGCCAAGAGCTCTCCGCACGACGCGGTGCGGGCAGCGGCGCTCGACCGGATCCAGGAGCCGAAGGCGCTCGGCAGCGTTGCGCGTCACGCCGCCGACCCCCGCACCGCCAGCGACGCCGTGTCACGGCTGAGCGACGTGCAGGAGCTGCGGCAGGTCGCGCTCCGCACCGAGCATCGGGACGCCGGGGTCGCGGCGCTCGAACGGTGTGTGTCTGACGGCGCCCTGGACGACGACGGCGTTCGCGAGCTGCTCGACGCGGCGCAGACCCGCGCCAGGAGCAAGGCGGTTTCGAAGCGGGCCCGCGCCATTCTGCAGGCGATGCAGGAGGCGGAAGCGGCGCGCCGCGCCGCGCTCGAGCAGTGGCAGCAGCGCGTCGCGTCGGTCGTGGCGCGGGTCGAGGCGATTGCCGCCAACCCCGCGGCGCCGGATGCCGAGCGGGAACTTGCCGACATCCAGGCTGAATGGGGCGAAACCGGCGGCTCCGGCACGGCCGAGCTCGACCCCGCTACCGCGGCGCGCTATGGGTCGCTGGTCGAGGCGGCGCGCACCGGTCTGGCGGCGCAGCAGCGCGCCGAGGCCGAAAAGCGGGCCGCCGCCGAGCACGCGGCGGCGCTGCGGGCCGTCCGGCTCTCGCTCTGCGAGCGGCTGGAGCACGTCTCCGCGGATCAGGCGCTGACCGAGCTCGACGTCGCCCGCGCCGAGTGGGAGGGGCTGCCCGAGTCCGCTGACGAGCCGGCGGATCGCGATCTCAAGGCGCGCTTCCTCGGGGCCTGCCGCGCCGCCGTCGAGCGCCACGACAACCATCAGGATAGCGAACGCATCGCCGCGCGCCTCGAGGCGCTCGCCGTCGAAGCGGAGCGCCTGACGTCTGAATCGCCGGTGGCTGAGGAGGC
>JAYTEJ010000040.1:0-6613 GCA_043735365.1 Acidobacteriota bacterium | reverse complement strand
TCGTCGATAACGTCGCCCAGGGGCGCACGCCGGCGAAGCAGATGCCGATGAACCGCCCCTCGGCCGCGTTCCGCGTTGTCGACGGC
Organism: Acidobacteriota bacterium; assembly: GCA_043735365.1. GTDB lineage: Bacteria > Acidobacteriota > Vicinamibacteria > Vicinamibacterales > 2-12-FULL-66-21 > JALZOC01. The sequence continues at coordinate 6,527 of JAYTEJ010000040.1, read as the reverse complement.
ACCAATGGTCCGGTGATCGACTCGCGCGGCTACGAGCGCTACGACACCCTGGCGGCCGCAGCCGCATCGCTGGATCCGGAAGGGGTGGCGCGGACCTACGGGACGCTCAAGCCGCGGATCGAAGACGCGGCCCGGGAGCTGGGGCCGACGGGGTTCGATCGCACGCTCGAGCGCGCCATCGTGCTGCTCCTGCAGACGCCGGCGATCGAGGATCCGATACGCGTCGAGCCCAAGGGCATCGGCTACCGGTTCGCCGATCCGGAGCTCGAGAAGCTGACCGCGGCCCAGAAACAGCTGCTGCGGATGGGCCCCCGCAACGTCCGTCAGGTGCAGTCCTCGCTGCGGGCGATCGCCCGCGAGCTGGGGATTCCGGCGGAACGCTTACCGGTACCGCATGCAGATGGCGGCACGCGGTAATCACGTCCGACGGTCGAGCCACAGGGCGCCCGTGATGCGCGCACGGTCACCCTCATAACGGCGCCGACGACATGGGCGCGGTCGAGGCGGAGTTCACGATGCGGCCCGCCCCACCGGCGCGCTGACGCTGTTGCCGGTCGGTGACAGAGAAGCTCCCCGCCCTGCTGATTGGTCAGCTCTGAAACATCCGGCGATAGTGCCGGTACCAGGTGCTCTGGAACACTCCTTCCGGATCGTGGCGCCGCTTCAGTTCGAGAAACTCGCGCATGCGAGGGTGGCTGGCCTCAACCTGGTCCCTTCGGGCCCAGCGGTGGTAGGTCAGGTAGTAGCTGCCGCCGTGACCGATGGCGACGTCAATGAGATCGCGGAACGCGTCGGCGGCGGCATCGATCGCCGCTGGAGTGTGTTCGACGTGAAGGTTCAGGACGACGCACGCCCAGCGCTCGCGCGCCCACGCCAGGACGCTCTCGTCGTCTTTTTCGATGAGCCGCACCGTGCCATAAATGAGGTTGGCGCGCCGCCGCCTCAGGGCGCGGGCAGCCTCGGTCATGAACGAGGCGAGCGCCGGACGGGGCACGTAGAGCTCGGTGATCATCTCGGTCGCCTTGACACGCGCTCTCAGCGCGCGATCGAGATCCGCGTGATAGTTGTCGACGTACGCCGCGGACAGCTGCCAGTCGTGCCAGTAGACCTGGCCCGAGGTCTGTAAGTAGCGCGACGAGTAGGTCTCGAAGGCGCGGCGCTTGTACTTGTGCGAATAGAAGGTGAGCCGCGCCCAGTCCTCGGGATGAAAGCGCGTCGGGTTGAGGGTGAGGGGCGTTGACGCGGCCACGGGCTGGTAACACGAGAACACGCCGCGCGCGAGAAAGCTGTCGCGCGACGAATCGGTGGCGAACTGGAAGTCTCCGTACAGGTAACCGTCGCGGATCCGTTGCTCGAACCGCTCCATGATGTCGGCGGTCTCACGGAGCTCGACGACGCGGCGGACCTTGACGCGGGGCCGGAGCCGGAGCTGCACCCTGGTGATGATCCCGAAGAGCCCGTAGCCGCCAATCGCCAGGCCGAACAGGTCGGCGTGTTCGGCCCGGGAACAGCGCCGGATTGCGCCGTCCGGGCTCGCGATCTCGAACCACTCGACCTGCTGGATCAGCGGACCGAGCGTCAGCCCGCGTCCGTGGGCGTTGCACGCCAGCGCTCCGCCGATGCTCAGGCGGTCCGCGCCGGTCTGCTTCTGAACAATGCCCCATCGGCCTTCGCCCTGCCGCGCCAGGTAGTCGAGCAGCGCCGGCCACTGGATGCCGGCCTCGACGGTCACCAGCCCATGCGCGTCGTCGAATGCGAGCGGCGCGGCAAGCGCGCGCGTATCGACGAGCATCGCGGCCTCTCCGAACTGCTGGCCGCCCATCGCGTGGCGGCCACCCGCGACGGCGACGGGCAGGCCGGCCGCCCTGGCCCTGGCGACGGCGCTCTGCAGCGCATCGGCGGTGGCCGGCTTGACGATCGAATCGACCCGTGTCGCGTTGAGCTGTGAATGCACGTCGTTGACGACGAGATTGGCCGGAACGTCCGGGATGGCCGATGCGTACGGAGACTTGAGCGGCAGCGGACGTGCCACGCAGCCGGCAAGCGGCAACGACGCGGCGGCAAGCGACGATGCCTTCAGGAATTGACGGCGGCTGACCATGACTTCCTCCCCCATGGCGCGAGAGTACAGCCACGAAGGTGCAGCCGTCGTGAGCAAAGGCTGATGAAAGGCTGAAAATTGCCCGTCGCATCACCAGACCGAAGTGACAGGCGCAGGGATGTGCCATTATGTCGCGGGCATGGCAGGCGCCGGGTGCGCTCGAACCTTCAGGTCGCACGCGGGCCTCTGACCCGGCCCGCTGCCGAGGACCGAGGATGATCAGGAGATTCTGTGCCGTCGCTGCCGTGGCGCTGGCAGCGGTGCTCTCGACGCGGCCGCTGCTCGCCGCGTCCTACTACCCGCTGCGGCCCGACGATCCGCGGGCTGTCTACCTGACGAAAGAGGCCTTCGGCGCACAGGCGGACGGGGCCGGAGACGACGCCGAGGCCCTGCAGCAGGCGATCAACCGCGTCCAGGAAACCACACGGGCCGGCGTGGTCTTCATCCCCGAAGGCCGCTACCGCCTGGGCAAGACGGTCTACGTCTGGCAGGGGATCCGGCTGATCGGCTACGGGCAGAAGCGGCCGGTGTTCGTCCTCGGCCGCAACACGCCTGGCTTCCAGGAGGGACCCGGCCGCTACATGGTCCACTTTGCCGACAATCGACCGCGGGCGGGCGGCCCGATCGTCGATGCCACGGAGTTCACGTTCTACAGCGGCATGAGCAACATCGACTTCGAGCTGCAGGGCGGCAACCCCGCGGCCGTCGCGGTGCGCTTCCATGTCGCCCAGCACAGCGCGCTGACGCACATGGACTTCCAGGTGGGATCCGCGCGTGCGGCACTCGAGGATATCGGCAACCAGGCGAGCGACATTCACGTCCACGGCGGGCAGTACGGCATCATCACCAAGAGGACCGCACCGGTCTGGCAGTTCCTCCTGATGGACTCCAGCTTCGACGGCCAGCGCATCGCCGCCATCCAGACGCAGGAGGCCGGCTTCACCCTCGTCCGCGTCCGGTTTTCCAACATGCCGGTGGCGCTCCAGATCGCGGACGATCGGGTGGAGCAGCTCTACGGACGAGACCTGCGGATGGAGAACATCCGCGTTGCCGCGCTCACGCACGGCAACCCGCGGAACCCGCACGCCGCCGTCACGCTCACCAACGTCGCCTGCAGCAGCGTCCCGCGCTTCTTCTCCGGCGACCGGCCGGTCTCCGCGCCGTCGCGGCACTACATGATGGACCTCTTCTCGCTCGGGCTGGAGGTTGGGGACGACGGCCGCGAGCGCGGCATCGAGCTCCGTCATCGCGAGCGCGCGCTCTCGCAGCCCGCGCCGCCAGTCGCCAGCGACATCCCGCCGCTGCCGGCCATGGACCGGTGGGTCAACGTCGGCACGCTCGGCATCAAGGGCGACGGAACGACGGACGACACCGCGGCGCTCCAAGCGGCCATCAACCAGCATCAGGCGCTGTTCCTGCCGAGCGGCATCTACCGGGTCAGCGGCTCGCTCACGCTCAAGCCGGACACCGTGGTGATCGGCTTGAATCCAGGGACGACGCAAATCGCGCTGGCGGATGGATCGGCCCCCTTCGATGGGGCGGGCGCTCCGATTGGCGTACTGGTGGCGCCCCGCGACGGCACCAACATCGTCTCCTCGATCAGCATCGGGACCGGCGCCGGCAACCCGCGCGCGGCTGGCGTGTTGTGGATGGCGGGGGCCGGATCGATGCTGGATGACGTGTCGTTCCCAGGGCGGGGAGGTATCGGAGGCCGGGGCGGCCCTCCCCCCGGTGCTCGGGCGGCCGTCTCTGGAGCGGGAGCCGCGGTGCCGGGCGCTCGAGGCGCCGTCCGAGGCGGCGCCGGGGCGGTGCCTGCACCGGGAGGTGGCGGCCGCGGGCCGAACACCAGCGACACGCAGGCCGCCGATCTGCTGGTCACCGACGGCGGCGGCGGAATCTTCCGCGGCAACTGGCCGCATGGCACCAACGCCAGGGTCGGCTTCCGGGTCGAGAACACGACAACGGCAGGGAAGGTCTATCAGATATCGGTCGAGCACCACATGCGGGTCGAAGCGCAGTTCGATCACATCCAGAACTGGGAGTTCTACGCGCTGCAGACGGAAGAGGAGAATCCCGCCGGAGCCGAAGCCATCGCCTGCGAGATCCAGCAGTCGCAGAATCTCCTCTTCGCCAACACCTATATGTATCGCGTCTCGCGCAACGTCCTGCCGAAGACGCATGCCGTCGTCGTCCGCGACTCCGATCACCTCGTCTTCGAGAACGTCAAGGTGTTCAGCCAGACGCGGCTGGCGTTCGACAACGCCGTTCTGGACGAGGCCAGCGGCGTGGCGGTCCGGCCCCACTTCTTCACGCGCTTCGTGGTGAACCGCGGGATGAAGGTGCCGGCGGCGCTCCCCGCACTGGCGCCGGTGTTCGCCGGCGGCGCGCGCCTCGAGCAGCTGGCGACCGGCTTCGGCAACGCCTCTGGGCTGACGACGAACGAGGCCGGACAGGTGTTCTTCACCGACGCCGCCAACCACAAGATCTATCGCTGGAACGAGACTGCCCGGAGGGCGGAGCTGCTGGCCGAGATTCCCGGGCAACCCATGGTGCTCGGATTCGTGCGCCCGTCCACCCTGCTGGCCGTCGCCAACGAGCGGGCGGTCTACCGGTTGAATATAGACGATGCCGGATCCGCGCCGGTCGTCGCGGAAACCGCCGAGCCCGCTCCGCAGACCGTGCTGCTGCTTCCGGTCGGCTTGCACAACCCGCTGTGGGCGCTGCAGGACCTCATCGCTCGTCGTGACTACGTCTATCGGCCGGGCAGCAACACCGCCATCGTCAGTGTCGTCCCGGACGCGCATCGCGGCTACTTCTATGCCCCTGGCACGAACACGGCGATCATGGCCGGCGGCACGTGGCGTCCGTATCTCCAGAGCTCGCAATTGGCGGCGTTCGCGCCGGGCGACCGCCACTATGTCACCAGCGAAGACGACGGCCGGACCTATGTGGCGACGCTGGAGGCCAGCGGCAAGCTGACGACGAAGGTCTTTGCGGAACGGGGCGGGACCTCGGTCGTGGCCGATGCCGCGGGCAACGTCTACGTCGCCAGCGGGCAGGTCTGGATCTACGACCGCGATGGCAAGCCGGTTGGTGTGCTCGAGGTGCCGGAACGGCCTGGCAGCCTGGCCGTCGGCGGTCCGGACAAGCGGACGCTGTTCATCGGCGCACGGACGGCGCTCTATGCGATCCGCATCGGCCCCTGAGGCATCAACCAAGGGGCCGCAGGGAAGGACTACACTGGGTCGCATGCGCGATGCTCGCCACGCCGGCGATTACGGCTATGACGCGCCCTACGCCCTGCTCGCATTTGCCGGCGTTTCCATTGCGGCCGCGACCGGCGCGGTGCTGGCTCAGCTGGCGCATGACCCCGGTCTGGTTCGTATCGCCGCCGCCTATGCCGCCTTCTTCGGGTTCAGCGCCGCGAGCTTCTACTACACGACGCGCCACGGCAAGTTCCAGGAGTGGGAGCGGATTCTCGACGGCCTCTCGCTCCGCGGCGACGAGCAGGTGCTCGACATGGGATGCGGGCGCGGGGCTGTGCTGACAGCCGTCGCGAAGCGGCTGACCACTGGTCGCGTCACCGGCGTCGATCTGTGGCGCTCGATCGATCAGTCGGGCAACGCGCCAGATGCCACCATGGCCAACGCCAAGGTCGAAGGCGTCGCGGATCGCGTCGTGCTCGAGACCACCGACATGCGTAAGCTGCCGTTCGTGGACGCGTCGTTCGACGTGATCGTGTCCAGCCTCGCCATCCACAACATTCCCGGCCGCGAGGGCCGGGCCGCGGCCGTCCGCGAATCGATGCGCGTGCTCCGCCCCGGCGGCCGCATCGCGATCGCCGATATCCGCACGACCGGACTCTACGCCGACACGCTGGCCTCGCTAGGCGCGAAAGACATCCACCGACGACGCCTCGGTTGGAGATTCTGGTGGGGAAACCCGATCGCCGCGACCACACTCGTCACCGCGACAAAGTAGCCCTCGAGGTTCGCAATCTTCGACGCGGAGCGCGCCGAGCCGGCCAAGAGTCGGGAGGTCGGCGCTGCGCGCACGGCGCAGGACCGGACCGTTGGGCATCAGTTCCCGCATGCCCTCTCCGATTCCCCTTCGCTCTGCCTTACCGTCGGAAGCCAACGACCTGCCGGATCATGCCATCGGCCTTCGTCAATACGTAGATCTCACCGGCGGCGTCCTCGGCGAAGCGCAGGTCCACGCGCCCGCGGCCGGCGACGGCGCCAGCGCCAGGCAGCGTCCCGCCGGTGCCGCCACGCGAGTGGAACGTCCGCTCGACCATTGGCCGAAGGCCCGTGTCGAGCTCGTGCAGCGACGCGAGCGTCAACGGATCGCCATCGGCTGCTTTCAACACGTCGGCCATCTCGGCGTACCAGACGTGCCCCGTCGTGATGTCGCCGACGATGAGCTT
>JAYTEJ010000039.1:0-8814 GCA_043735365.1 Acidobacteriota bacterium | reverse complement strand
CGGCCGCAGGACCGGGTCTCGCTGCGCCAGGCCAAGTACAAGTTCCAGCAGGCGCTCGACACCATGCTGGCCGAGACCAAGACGCCCAAGGCTGGCGCGGCAAAGGCCGCGGCCGCCTCGTCGGCGTCCCCGGCCGCCGGCGTGGCGGTGGCGGTCGAGGTCGATGCCGTGGCCCCCGGGATGGAAGGGCTGGACCACGGGGCGGTGGTGGTCGCGGCCATCACCAGCTGCACCAACACCTCGAACCCCAGCGTGATGATCGGCGCCGGCCTGCTCGCCCGCAACGCCGTCAAGCGGGGGCTCAAGGTCAAGCCCTGGGTGAAGACCAGCCTCGCCCCCGGCTCGCTCGTGGTGACGGAGTACTTCAAGGCCGCCGGCCTGCTCGAATATCTCGCCGAGCTCGGCTTCAACATCGTCGGCTACGGCTGCACCACCTGCATCGGCAACAGCGGTCCGCTTCCGGACGCGGTGTCGGCGATCGTCAGGGACCGCAACCTGATCGTCGCCTCGGTGCTGAGCGGCAACCGCAACTTCGAGGGGCGCATCCAGCCCCAGGTGCGCGCCAACTACCTGGCGTCGCCGCCGCTGGTCGTGGCCTACGCGCTCGCCGGACGGATGCAGATCGACATGACCACCGAGCCGCTCGGCGAGGACGCCGCCGGCACGCCGGTCTATCTCAAGGACCTCTGGCCGAGTGAGCGGGAGATTCAGGAGACGATGTTGTCGTCGGTGCGCTCCGAGATGTTCCGCGAGAGCTATGCCAAGGTCTTCGACGGCGACGCGCGCTGGCGCTCGCTGCCCAGCCCGGTCGGTGAGCGATTTGCCTGGGACGACGACTCGACCTACATCCGCAATCCTCCCTTTTTCGAGGGGATGACGCTCGAGCCGGTGCCGCCGACCGACATCGCCGGCGCGCGCGCGCTCGCGGTGCTCGGCGACAGCGTCACCACCGATCACATCTCGCCGGCGGGCTCGATTCCGGCCGACAGTCCGGCGGGCCGCTACCTGATCGCGAAGGGCGTGCCGCCGACGGAGTTCAATTCGTACGGCGCCCGCCGCGGCAACCACGAGGTGATGATGCGTGGCACGTTCGCCAACATCCGGCTGCGCAACCAGCTGGCCCCGGGCACGGAAGGGGGCTGGACGACGCTGCTGCCGGACGGCGAGGTGATGACCATCTATGACGCCTCGGTCCGCTATCGCCAGGCGGGGGTGCCGCTAATCATCGTCGCCGGCAAGGAGTACGGATCGGGCTCGTCGCGCGACTGGGCGGCCAAGGGCACGCTGCTGCTCGGCGTGAAGGCGGTGATCGCGGAGAGCTTCGAGCGGATCCACCGCAGCAATCTCGTCAACATGGGTGTGCTGCCGCTGCGGTTCAACGACGGCGTCACCGCCGCCTCGCTCAAGATCACCGGCCACGAACGGTTCGACATCGTCGGCATGGGGGCGACGCTGCAGCCGCGCGGCACGGTAACGGTGCGGGTCACGCGCGACGACGGCTCGGTCCAGGGCGTCCCGGCGACGGTGCGGATCGAGACCCCGGAGGAGCTGGTGGCGTTCCGCAACGGCGGCATCCTGCCCTACGTGGTGCGGCAGCTGGTCAGGAGCTGAACAGGCGGACGGATCGGCTGATGCACGTACCCGGCGGGACCGCGATCGTGACGACGGACTGGGTCAAGACCGAGGCGGCCGCACTCGGCTTCGACCTCTGTGGCATCGCGCCGGCGGCGCACTTTCCCGAGCTCGACTTTCTCGACCAGTGGCTGGCGCGCGGCTTCGCCGGCGAGATGCACTACCTGCAGCGGAGCGCGGCGCGGCGCGCCGACGTCCGCGCGGTGCTGCCCTCGGCGGAGTCGGTCATTGCGCTCGGCGTCGTCTACAATGCGCGGCGGCCGTATTCGACCGAAAACGCCGATCCCGGCACGGCGGCCATTGCCCGCTACGCGTGGGGCGACGACTACCACACCGTCATCGGCCATCAGCTGGACGCGCTCGTGCAGCGGCTCCGGCCGGCGGCCGGCGATACCTTCGAGTCGCGCGCCTATGTCGACACCGGACCGGTGCAGGAGCGGGTGTTCGCGCAGCGCGCCGGGATCGGCTGGATCGGCAAGAACACCTGCCTCATCAATCCGGAGATCGGCTCCTGGGTCTTTCTCGCCGTCGTCATCTGCAACCTGCCGCTCGCCCCCGACGGTCCGGAGCTGGATCACTGCGGCACCTGTACCCTCTGCCTTGAGGCCTGTCCGACCGGCGCGCTGGTCGAACCCGGCGTTCTCGACTCGACCCGGTGCCTGTCGTATCTCACGATCGAGACCAAGGGGGCGATTCCCGAAGCGCAGCGGCCCGGCCTGGGGGAGCACGCCTACGGCTGCGATATCTGCCAGGACGTCTGCCCCTGGAATCAGACACCGACGACCGCGGTGACCGACGATCGCCCCTGGCAGCCGCGCCCCGGCCTGGATGCCCCCCGGCTGCTCGATCTCTGGCGGCGGACCGACGACGAGCTGCGGGCGCTGCTCAAGGGCAGTGCGATGAAGCGGGCAGGAGTGCGTCGCCTGAGGCGCAATCTGGCGGTCTCGCTCGGCAACAGCGGCGATCTCGCCGCGGCGGAGAGCCTCGAGTCGCACGACGAGCCGATGTGCCGCGACCCGCTGGTCGCCGGGCACGTGCAGTGGGCGGTCGAGAGGCTGCGTGGCGAGGGCAGGCCGCCGCCCCGCAAGCCCCGGCCGGGGACGCCTGGGGCGGCGCGGGAAGAGGGAGAAGCGGGAGAATAGATCATGGCGCAGAAGTTTCAGCCGACGCTGCTGCTGTCGATGCCGCAGCTGCAGGATCCCAACTTCGCCCGCAGCGTGGTGCTGCTCTGCGATTATCTGCCGGAGGGGGCCTTCGGCCTGGTGCTCAACCGGCCAACCGAGGCGTCGGCGACGTCGATGGTGCGGCTGCAGCCGCCGGTGGCCGCGGGCAGCGATCTAGTGCTCGGGTCGGGTGGCCCGGTGGAACCCGAGCGCGGATGGATTCTCACCGCGGACGAGCCCGCGGAACCCGACTACCGGACGATCGTCGATGGGCTCTACCTCTCGACGTCGCCGCTGCTGCTCCGGCGGATCCTGGAGACGCGCCCGGCGCCGCGGGCGCGGGTGCTGGCGGGATACGCCGGCTGGGGCCCAGGTCAGCTCGACGACGAGCTCGAGCGCTCGTCATGGCTGATGTCGGACATCGCCCTCGATCTCGTCTTCGACGTCGAGCCGGGGCGTATGTGGGAGACCGCGCTGCGCCGCCTTGGCGCCGATCCGTCAGCGTTGCAGATGAGCCGCGGCGTGCACTGAACGCGCGGTGCGAGTGTTCGGCCGGAATCAGTCTTGCATTTTGATCCGTGAAACGTGAACGGATCGCAAACTGAGGAGGAAGTAGATGGCCGAAGAGATGAATCCCCTGGAAGAACTGCTCGTTGACGAGCTGAAAGACATTTACAGCGCCGAGAGCCAGATCGTCAAAGCCCTGCCGAAAATGGTCAAGGGCGCGAGCTCACCCGAGTTGAAGCGCGCCTTCGAGCGCCACCTCGAAGAGACGCGCCGCCAGGTGGAGCGCCTCAATCAGATTGGGGAAGCGCTCGACATCAAGATGACCGGCAAGAAGTGCAAGGGCATGGAGGGGCTGATCGAAGAGGGCAAGGAGCTGCTCGAAGAGGATCTCGATGAGAGCGCCATCGACGCCGGGCTGATTGGCGCGGCGCAGAAGGTCGAGCACTACGAGATCGCCGCCTACGGCACCGCCCGCACGCACGCCACCCTGCTCGGCTACACCAAGGTGGCCCGCCTCCTGCAGCAGACGCTGAACGAGGAGGAGGCGACCGACAAGAAGCTGACGCAGCTGGCGGAGCGGATCATCAACGTCGAGGCGGTCGAGGCGTAGCCGCTCGGACTGTCGGCTTTACGACCACGCGGCGACGCGGCCTCATACAGGCTGCGTCGCCTTTTTCCTGACCTCCTCCGGCACGCGTTTTCCCAGTGATTCGCAGAGGTCGAACGAGTGCTGCCGCCGTCGGCCGATGATCTCCCGCGTGTGGTCGATTTCGAGGTGCAGCGCCTCGATACAGAGCTCTTGCGTTTCGTGGGGGGCGCCTGTGGCAATCCCGCAAAACGGGCAGATCCTCACCGCCATTTCACTGGCCTTCCGGACTCGCAGGGACTTGCCTGGTGAGCGTGCAAAATCGGCACCAGCAGGCCGCCACGCCTGCCGGCGAGAGCCATGGCGTGCGGTGAGATATGCTGCGCTGGATGTTCAAGCGTCAGAAAACCGGCTCGGTGGTCTGTGCCTCCTGTGGATCGCTGGTGGGGGTCAACGACGAGCAGTGCTACACATGCGGACGCCGCAATCCCGGCCTCTGGGGGTTCGGCCCGCTGCTGCGCCGCTTCGGCAACGATTTCGGCTTCGTCACGCTGGTCATTTACGGGTGCACGGCGCTCTACGTGGCGATGCTGCTGATGACGCTGCTGCTCGGCGGCAGCCTCCTCGGTGGCGGGCTGTTCGGCATGCTCGCCCCGAACACCGTCGTCGCCCTCGCGTTTGGCGCGAGCGGGGCGATTCCGGTCTACATGAACGGGATGTGGTGGACGGTGCTGAGTGCCGGCTGGCTGCACGGCAGCGCGCTGCACATCCTCTTCAACATGATGTGGGTGCGGCAGCTGGCGCCGCCGACAGCGGACATCTACGGCCCAGGCCGGATGATCATCATCTACACCATTGCCGGGGTGGTCGGCTTCGCGGTCAGCAGCACCGCCGGCCTCTATCTGGGCGGCATGCCGATCGCGTTCCTGCGCGGCGCGCATGTCACGCTCGGCGCCTCCGCGCCGATCTTCGGCCTGCTGGGGGCGCTGGTCCACTACGGACGCCGCGGCGGCAGCAGCCTGGTTGGCGGCCAGGCGATGCAGTATGCCGTGGTGCTCTTCGTCTTCGGGCTGATCATGCCGGGCGGCATCGACAATTACGCCCATGCCGGTGGCTTTGCCGGCGGCTACCTGGCGTCGCTGTGGCTGGATCCGCTGAAGCCGGAACGGATGGACCACCTCGTCGGCGCGGCGGTGTGCATCGTGCTGACCGGCCTCGCGATCATCGCCTCGCTGGTGGTCTTCCTGCCACGATTGCTCCGCTAGTCGGTCGTCCACGGTCCGCCAGGACCAGATCGCGGGATGCCATGCGCGGCTGCCAAAGCGCGCGGCTGCGGATGCGCTGAGCATGCGCGCGACGCGGTCGGCCTGGATGCCCCGGCATGGTCGTGTTGAGCAGCGGGGGACGGGCTGCCAGAGGGCCGGCCTACTTTGCGTAGAGGTCGATGATCCGGCTGATCGCCCGCTGGCACACCCGGCAGAAGCCCACCGGGTCGCGGGTGAACATGATGCAGTCGGCCTGCGGCCGGTAGAGCCCGCGCGCTTCGTACCCGGCCCCCTCGAAGGCGCCGACCTGCCCGGAATAAGCCATCGATCCCAGCAGCGCATGGTCCCAGTCGCGCTGCTCGCGGAACAACGCATCCATCTCCGGCTCCGGCGCGTTGCGGGCGCGGATCGCCCGCCGCCGCTGCTGGATGCCGGCGGTGTGCTGCTCGAACGCGTCCTTCTCCCACGGCGTGGGCAGCGGCGTGCCGGGCGTGACGAGGTCGGACCATTTGACGTGCGCCGGGTCGGCCAGCGCGGTGATGTTCGGCTCCCAGGGCTCCGGAGGGCCGGGCGCCGCCGGCTCGTAGGCGACGTCCGAGGTGTAGTACTCGTCGGCGAGGCCGGCGAAGTGGTGGCCGAACTCGTGGACGAAGACGTAGGGCGAGAAGGCGCTGTCCACCGACGCGGTGGCCTGGGCGTTGAAGATGCCGCCGCCGCCGTAGGTCTGTTCGTTGACCAGCAGCTCGATGAACTCGTAGGGGGCCGCTGACGCCGCGTCGCGGAGCGCCCGGTTGTCGAGCGTCAGCAAGTAGCGCTCGGAATCGAAGATATTGAATTCGGCCGAGAGCGGCGTGCGGTGGAAGGCGCCGGCATTGGGGCGGTTGACGCCGCTCTCCTGGGACGGCAGGTCGAGCGCGCGGACGTTGAAGTCGGCGCGGCGGCTCTTGAACGGCTCCTCGGCGAACAGCGCCGGCAGCAGCCGCTCGACGTCGCGGTGGAATTTCGCCATCTCCGCCACCGTGTAGCCTTCGCCGATGATCAGCAGGTCCACTTTCTCGGCCGCGGGCCCGTTCTCGAACACCGTCCAGACCTTGCCGGCGTGCGCAGCCAGCGGCGCGCGATTGACGAAGCGCGATCCGGGATCGACGTCGATCGTCCACACCGGCAAGAAGGCGCCGTCCTGCTGCCGCTTGTCGAGTGTGACCGCGATCGGCCGCTTCGGCCACGGCAGCCGCACCGATTCGTGGAACGTCCGGTGCGCCGTCTTCGGCTCGCCGGTGGTCTCCCACTCGCCGTAGATCGACGAGAAGCCGCGCGAGTAGAGCATCGTGCCGGCGGCCTTGTCCCGGACCTCGAAGCGATACGCTCCGAGGCCGGTCGGATCCACCAACTGGGTGCGGCTGCCCGGCCACGGGCCGTCGTTGACGACACGGTCGAGCGACAGCGTTTCCGGGATCCCCGGGCCGCCGGTATGGAAGTAGTCGATGCGCATCGTCTCTTCGGTGAACGACGCCGCGTAAGGTCCGGGAGGCTGGACCGGAGCCGCCGGAGCGGCCACCAGCAGACAGAGCAGCAGCGGCAGGGTGCGCATCGGCCCAAGTATAATTCCGGAGTGAGAAAACCCGTTGTCCTCATCACCGGCGCCGGCGGCGAGATCGGCCACGGCCTGATCGAGCGGCTGGCCGAGCGCGGCGACCGCGCCATCGTCACGCTCGACGTCAGCCGGCTGGCGCCGGCGATGGCCGCGAAGGTGGACCGCGAGATCACCGGCTCGATTCTCGACCGCGGCGTCCTCGACCGGGTGCTGTCGGAGTTCCGCGTCGAGCTGGTGTTCCATCTGGCGGCGCTGCTCTCGACGCGCTCCGAGTTCACCCCGGTGACGGCCCATCAGGTCAACGTCGAAGGCACGCTCAACCTGCTCGAGTTCGCGCAGCACGAGGCGGAGTCCCACGGCAAGCCGGTCGTCTTCATGTACCCCTCGTCGATTGCCGCTTACGGATTACCCGACCGCGACACCAAAATGCGGGCCGGCCGCGTCCGGGAAGACGAGTGGGCGCATCCGACGACGATGTATGGGTGCAACAAGCTGTATTGCGAGCAGCTGGGGACGTATTACGCGCGGCATTACAAGCAGCTGGCGGCCGAGCCGGCCAGCGGCCGGGTGGATTTCAGGAGCGTGCGGTTCCCGGGGCTGATCTCGGCGGTGACGGTGCCGTCGGGAGGCACCTCGGACTACGCCCCGGAGATGATTCACGCCGCGGCACGGAGAGAGGCCTACGACTGCTTCGTGCGCCCCGACACCCGCATCCCGTTCATGGCCATGCCCGACGGCGTCGACGCGCTGATGACGCTTGCGGCGGCGCCGCGCAGCCGCCTGACCCGGACTGCCTACAACGTCGCCGCCTTCAACCCGTCCGCCGAGGAGGTCCGCAATGTCGTCCTGGCGGCGTTCCCCGATGCCCGCATCGACTGGGACACCGACCACAAACGACAGGGCATCCTGGATTCATGGCCGGCGGACGTCGACGATTCCGCGGCGCGGGCCGACTGGGGCTTCGCCCCCCGCTACGACTTCGCCGCCGCCTTCAACGACTACCTGCTGCCAGTGATCCGGGAGCGCTACGCCGCCTCGCGCGGCCCGGCGCGCTGATCAGCGCGCGATCCACTGAGGCGGCGGCGTGATCTCCGGCTTGGGAGCCCCCCCTGGGTCGGGCCGGCCGCTGCCCTCGAGCCGGCTGATGGCGCGGACTGTCATGTCGTGGTCGCAGACGATCTGACAGGAGAGCCGGGCGTTGGTCACGCCCTTGGCGGCCAGCACCTGCTGCTCGGCCACCGTCATCTGGTCCGGCTCGCCGGCGATGAATTCGACGCGGCAGGTGGTGCAGCGCGCGTTCCCGCCGCAGGCGTGCAGCACGTCGACGTGCGCGTCCTGCTCGATGGCCAGGACCAGACGCTTGCCGTCCGCGACCTCGACCGTTCCGTATCCTTCGACCGTCAATGTGGGCATCGTGTCGTCTCGTCCTCTCTCGTTTACTCCTCTCATCATAGAACAGCCACAGGTGATGATGCCGACCATCGCGCTCCGGCGCGTCCGCGGCTCCTGACGTGACACAATCGTCGGTGGAGGATGACATGGTCACCGGCGGAAGCATGAGCCAGATCCTGCTGCATGGAGCGGCAGACGACACCTTCGATCGCGCACTCCGGACCGCGCGGCAGCTCGCGGAATCGTTCGGCGCGCGCCTGCACGTCGTCTACACGATTGAGGATCCCCTGTCGGCGGGATGGACCGCGGAGGTCAGCCCCGAGCGGCTGCCGGAGCTCCATCAGGCGATGGAAGAGGAAGCCCGCGCACGGCTGGGACAGCTGATTTCCCCAGAGGACCAGGAGCGGCTCGGCATCGAGATCGCGCTGCGCACCGGTCCAGCGGACGAGGAGCTGGTCCGCTACACCAAGGAGCACGCCATCGATCTGGCAATCGTGCAGTCGGCCGCATCCGAGGGAGCCGGCGGCGAGATCGCGCGCGCGCTGCTCGACAAGGGGGACTGCGCGGTGCTGGTGCTCCGCTAGACATCTTCTAAGGGTTTGATCGTAAGGGTTGAAGCAAGTTTCTCAGGCGGCAAGAGCGGCCTCCTCATGGATTTTTTGGATCTCGGTGTCC
>JAYTEJ010000038.1:0-8453 GCA_043735365.1 Acidobacteriota bacterium | reverse complement strand
CTGGGCGACGATGCCCGAAGTGTGTCGTGGCAACCTGCCGGGCGGCTATGCCTCGCTCGGCTTCGTCACGGAGCCGGGCGCGCCGCGTCCGATCGGGATCACTGAGCGGACGGTCGGGGTGCCGCGGGCCGCTTTCAACTGCGCCACCTGCCACGTCGGCACGGTCAGGGAGAGCGCATCGGCGGCGCCCCGCATCATCCTGGGGATGCCGGCGCAGCAGCTCGACGTCCAGCGCTACTCGCGCTTCGTGATGGCATGCGTGACCAGCGACGCGTTCACCGCGGACCGGGTGATGCCGATTATCCAGGCGCAGTCGGCGCTCTCGTGGCTGGACCGGCTGATGTATCGCTACGTGCTGGTGCCGGGGACCCGCCGCGAGGCCGGCAAGCTGCGCGCCAGGTTCGCGTGGTTCGATGCCCGGCCTGATTTCGGCCCTGGACGGTTCGACGACTTCAATCCGTACAAGCCGGACATGTCGCACGACGCCTCGATTGGCACCGCCGATCTCCCCGCGATCTGGCATCAGGCGGCGCGGAAGGGGCACGTCCGTCACTGGGACGGGAATGCCGGCACGCTGCGGGAGAGCTCGCTGAACTCGGCGCTCGGGGCGGGAGCCACGCCGGGCTCCCTCGATCTGCCGGCGCTCGAAGCGGTGGAGGCGTTTCTGCTGTCGCTCGAGTCGCCGCCCTATCCGTTCGCGGTGGACCAGGTGGCCGCGGCGGCAGGAGCCACGCTCTTCGCCAGCCGCTGCGCGTCCTGCCATGCCCCGGAGTCGGCGGCGGCCGGCAGGGTGACACCGGCCGCGGAGGTCGGGACCGACCGGCACCGGCTCGAGGCGTTCACTCCGCAGGTCGCGGCGATCACCAACGCGCAGGGCGAGGGCTATCCCTGGCGCTTCGATGGCTATCACGTCTCGAACGGCTACGCGAACGTGTTGCTCGACGGCGTCTGGGCCCGGGCGCCCTACCTGCACAACGGCTCGGTGCCGACGCTCAGGGACCTCCTCGAGCCGGTCGAGCGGCGTCCGGCGGTGTTCTACCGCGGCGGCGACGTCTACGATCAGCAGCGCGGCGGCTTCGTGTCGGACCCGGCCGCGGCGGGCCGCTTTCGCTACGACACCGCGCTGCCGGGCAACGGCCGCGACGGGCACCTCTACGGCGTCGATCTGACGCCGGCGGAGAAGGACGCGCTCGTCGAGTACCTCAAGACACGTTGACGGGCGCCGCGGCGTCGGCGGCGGTGCCCGGATGCGACGCGGCGGCGTCCCAGGTGACGATCTTGAGATCCAGCACGAACACCGCGTAGAGCACCGGCACCAGCACCAGCGTGATCACCGTGGCGAAGGTCAGTCCGCCAATCTGGGTGTAGCACAGCCCTTCCCAGAGCGGACCGCCGTGCAGCGCCAGCGGGATCAGCCCGAAGACCGTCGCCCCGACGGTGATGAGGACCGGCCGAAGCCGCACGATCCCGGCGTCGAGCAGCGCGTCACGAAGCGGCTCCCCCTTGGCGTGCATCTCTTCGATGAAGTCGAAGAGGACGATGACATGGCTGACGATGACGCCAATCAGGCTGGCGACGCCGAGAAACGCCATGAAGCCGAACGGCGCGCCCATGATCACCAGGCTGAACAGGGCGCCGACGACGCCGAACGGAATCGCCGCGAAGACGATCAGCGGCTTGAAGGCATTCCTGAACTGGAAGACCAGCGCCAGGAAGATGGCCCCGACCGACACCAGCATTACCACCGCCAGCTCCTTGAAGCCCTTGAGCTGCTCTTCCTCTTCGCCGCCGATCTCCATCCTGTAGCCGGGCGGCAGCGTCGCCGCCAGGGCGGTCAGGCCCTGGCGCGCCTCGGCCAGGACTTCCGAGGGCAGCACGCCGGGCACCGGGAAGGTGGCGATGGTGATGGTGCGGAACTGGTTGCGGCGGCGGATCTTCTCGACGTCCATGGCGTAGTGGATGGTCGACACCTGGCCGAGCGGCACGCGCTGCGCACTCGAGGTCGAGTAGACGTAGAGGTTCTTGAGATCGGACAGCCGCGCCCGTTCGTCGACGCGCAGCCGCGCCACCACCGGAATCTGCTGGTTGCCCTCGCGCAGGGTGGTCACCGGGATGCCGTTGACGCCGGCGACCGACGACAGCGCCACTTCGGTATTCGAGACCCCGGCGAAGTTCGCCCGGTCGGAGTCGACGCGCAGCTTGACCTGGAAGCTCTCGCTGCCCCAGTCGTCCCTGACCCGGTCGGCGGTGGGCACCGCCTCGAAGACCGCCCTGGCTTCGGCGGCCAGCCGCCGCAGCTCGCCGATGTCCTGACCGGAGATGCGCACCGACACCGGGATGCCGACCGGCTTGCCGGTCTCGAGCTGCCGGACGTCGACGCGGGCGCCCGGCACGCCGGCGGCCAGCGCCCGCTGGAGCGGGGCAATCAGGTGCTCGGTGTCGTGCTTGTCGTAGACGTTGATGATCAGCTGGGCGTAGTTCGGCTGCAGCAGCTCGGGTGACACCGAAAACCAGAACCGCGGCCCGCCGCCGCCCACGAACGTCGTCACCGACTTGAGCACCTGCTCGGGCGTGCCGTCCTTGCGCGGATGCTCGCGGCCGTACTCGGCGGCCACATCCTGGATGATGCGCTCCGCCCGGGCCGCGGTGGCGCTGGTGCCGGCGATGGTCGAGTCCTCCGGCAGCCAGACGTCGACATACGAGAGATACGACAGGTCCTTCGGGAAGAACTGCACCTTGAGACCGGTGACCGCGAGCCCGCCGGCGATGAGGACCAGCATCGCAATCCCCAGCGTCACCCAGCGATGCTCGAGCGCCCATCCCCCGAGCCGATAGTAGGCGCCGGTGAAGCCGCGTGAGCGGCGCTCCTCGATCGACGGTTCAGAATGGCGGCTCGGTCGCAGCAGGTAGTAGCCGAGCAGCGGGATGAACGTCATCGACGTCAGCCTCGAGGCGATCAGCGAACAGGCCAGGACGATCGGCAGGCTGTAGATGAAGTTGCCGGTCGCCCCCTGCACCATCAGCAGCGGCAGGTAGGCGACGATGTTGGTGACGGTCGCGAACATGATCGCGGTGGCGAGCTTGGTAGGCCCGAGCCACGCGGCGATGATCGGCGGCTGGCCGTCCTCGAGCTCGCGTTTGATGGCGTCGCCGGCGACCACCGGGTCGTCGACGAGCAGGCCGAGGGCGATGATCAGCGACGCGATCGAGACCTGCTGAACGTCGATGCCGAGCAGGTCCATCATCCCGAACGTCATCGCCAGCGTCACCGGAATGGCGATTGCCATCACCAGCGCCGACCGCCATTCCCAGAATCCGATGAGCGCCACCAGCACGACCAGCACAATCGCCTCGTAGAGGCTGTTCATGAACAGGGCGATGTTCTCGGCCACCTGGAGCGGCTGGTCGGACGGCCGGGCGAGTATCAGGTCGGCGGGCAGCTGTCCCCGGAGGCCGTCGAGCGCGGCATTGACGTGGGTGCCGAACTCGCCGATCTGCTCCCCGGGACGCATCTGCACCGCCAGGGTGATGGCCCGGCTGCGCTGCCAGGCGCCGTGCTCGTCCTTCCAGTCGTAAAAGTTGAGATACTGCGGCGGCGTCTGATAGCCACGGCTGATCTCCATGCCGTCGCGCAGGTAGAGCGGCCGGTTGTTCGCCGAGACGCCGACGATGACGTTCCCCAGCTCCTTCTCGCTCTTGAACTCGCCTGACGGATCCACCGTCAGCGTCTTGCCGGCGACATCGATGACCCCGCCGGGCAGCACGACGTTGCGGCCGCCGAGGACCTCCGCGAGCCGGCTCAGCTGGAGGCCGGTCGCGCCGAGGCGCTCCTGGGAGTACTCGAGGTAAATCTGCTCGGGCAGCAGGCCGGCGCGGAAAATCTTGGAGACCTGGGGCACCGACTGCAGCACCCGTTTGATGAGCTCGGTGTAGACGTCGAGCTCGCGGTAGCTGTACTTGTCGCCGGCGACCAGCGCCAGCCTGGCTTCAGCCTGCGCGGGATCGCGGATGATGGTGGGCTCCCACACGTCTGGATGGAAGTCCGCCGGGACCAGCCGGTTCTCGAGCGCGCCGCGCAGGAAGCCGAGCACCGCCGCATCGTCGCCGGGGGCGATCAGGTCGATGCCGACGAAGCCGGCGCCGTCGACCGGGCGGTGATCGCTGCCGAACGCCCGCTGCTGCATGTACTGCAGAATCAGGTCGCGCTGCCGCCGGGGAACGCTGGCATCGATGGAGTCAGGGTAGGCGACGATCAGCGTCGCGCGTGCACCGGCGGCGGCCCGGCCGCGTGCGGCTTCGATCGCGGTGCGCGCGCTGCGGGCGCGGAGCGACAGCTCGACGCCCGCCACTTTCGGGCTGGTCACGGTCAGCATCAGCGCCGCGGTGTCGCCGAAGTCCTTGACGAACTCGATCGGCCCGGCGCCCGGCGGCAGATCGCGGATCGTGCTCAGCCGCAGGCTGATGTCGTCGTACTCCTTGCCGGTGTCGCTGCCCTTGGTGCGCTCGTCGAGCGCGATCAGGACGATGGAGACGCTGCTGCGCGAGATCGACTCGATCTTCTGCACGCGCGGGTTTTCCGCCATGCGTTCTTCGATCCGCCGGGTGACCATCTGCTCGACGCGCTCGGCGCTGGCGCCGGGCCAGGCGCAGATGGCCGCGGCAAAAATCACCGGAATGTCGGGATCCTTGCGCTTGGGCATCTGCAGGTAGCCGAACACGCCCCAGGCAAGGACGGCGATAAGCAGCACCCACGAGATGTGCCGGTTCTCGGTGAAGAACCGCGCGGTGTTGTGGGTGGTGCGGACGAGGTCGGCTGACGAGTGTCCGTGGGTCATGATCTACAGCACGATCCGCACGGCTTCGCCGTCGTTGACGATCGATCCGCCGCTGATGATGACGCGTTCCCCGGCGCGGACGCCGCCGGTGACGGCAATCTGGTTGCCGAGCATCTCGCCCAGGACGACATTGCGGCGGCGCGCCACCGCGGCGCCGGCCCGTTCCTCGACGACGTAGACCGCATAACCGTCGGGCGTGTCCTTGGAGCGGACGATGGCACTGAGCGGCAGCGCCAGCGCGCCCCCCTCTACGGCGGCCGCGGTGGCGGCGGCCGTGCGCGCGGCCAGCTGCACCACCGCCACCATCCCGACCTTGAGCGCGCCGTCCTGGTTCGGGATGGTGATTTCGACGTCGAAGACCCGGCTGCGAGGGTCGGCGGTCGGCGCGATCTTGGTGATGCGCCCGGAGAATGCCCGGCCCGGCACCGCTTCGCTGGTCACCGCCTCGACCGCCCCCGCCGTGAGCGTGCCGAGCATGGTATCGGGCGATCCGAACACCACCTTGACGGAGGACGTGTCCGCCAGCACGAAGCCGCCGCTCCCGGGACCGACCAGCGATCCCACCTCGATGAGGCGCTTGAGCACGATGCCGTCAATCGGCGACACCAGGGCGGTGTCGGCCTGCGCATTCTCCGCCTCCTGCACCAGCGCGCGTGCGCCGGACAGCTTGGCCTTGACGGTGGCGAGCCCGGCCTCCGCCTGCTCGAGCTCCGGCCGGGTGATGGCACGGGCCTGATAGAGCTGGGTGGCACGCGCGTGCGCCTGGGTCACCTGCGTCGCCGCGGCCTCCGCCTCGGCGAGCTGCGACCGCGCCTGCTTGACCTTCTCGGCGTAGTCGGTGGTGCGGACGCGGGCCAGCACCATGCCGCGAGTGACGCGGTCGCCGTCCTGGATCTCCCGGCCGTTCGTCCGCGCCAGCGACTGGACATAGCCGCCGGCCTTGAAGGCCAGGTCGACGCGGGTGTTCGGCTCGACACTGGCCGAGTAGCGTACCCCCGGCGCCGCCTCGCCGGCGGCCACGGTCTGCACCCGCACCGGGGTCAGGGGTTTCTGATAGGGCTCGCTGCCATGGCAGGCGGCGGCCACTGCCGCAGACATGGCCGCCATGGCCATACGCCGAGCGCGGGACGTCCTCATTTATCTCTCCCCGACAGCCTTGTCGAATTCCGCCCGCGCCGACCAGAACGTCCCGAGCGTCTGCTGATACTGCTGGTCGGCCTCCGCGGCGGACGCCTGCGCCTCCAGCACCTGCCGCTGCAGCGTCGCCTGCTGCTTGAACAGCTCGAGCGCGACGCGCAGCTTTTCACGGGCGGTCTCCTGCCCGAGCTCCGCCACGTGCAGCATCGCGCGCGCCTCCTCCAGCTTCCGCGCCCGGCTGCTGACATCGAGGCGGATGAGCGCCTCGGCCTCGCGCACGCCGAGGCCCGCCTGTTCCACGGTCCGTTGCTTGACGTCCGCCTCCGCGGCCCGGCGGCCCCAGTCCCATGGCTCCCACGAAGCGTAGAGGCCAAGCGTCGCTCCGTGCCGCGGCAGCACTTCGAAGTTGTAGAAGCCCAGATAATTGAAGGCGACGCTGACCTCCGGCGTCCGCTCGGCGCGCTTCAGCTGCCAGTCGAGCTCCGCCTGCCGGGCCTGCAGCCGCGCCTCGGTGACCTCCGGCCGCTGCTCCAGCGCCCGGGTTTGCGCCGCCGCGACATCAACCGCCACACTGGCCGGGGGCACGACCGGCTCGATGACGAACGGCTGCGCCGGGTCCCTGCCGAGCAGCACATTCATCTGCTCGCTGAGCGTGGCGATGGTGTTGCGGAGGACCAGGCCGGTCTGCTCCTGGCGGGCCAGCGCCGTCCGGACGACCAGCGCGTCGGCGGGCAGCACCGACTCGCGCTCGCGATACTCCGTCATCACCCGCTCCAGCTCGCGATAGAGCGACAGCGCCGCGTCGTTGGCCTGCAGCCCGCTCTGTGCCTGCGACAGGCCGTAATAGAGCTGCTTGACGTTGTGGGCGACGATTTGCTCCTGAGCGCGCACCCGCTGGCGCGCCAGATCCTGGCCGACATCGAGCGCGCGGCGGCCGATGCCGATGTTCCGGAGCTGGGTGAGCGGCTGGGCGATGCGGCCGAGCAGGATCGTGCTGAAGCGGGGGTCGGTGCGGATCGAGGTGTCCTGGCCGGGAACCGGTCCGATTTGCGGGAAGACGCCGAAGACCCCGGTCTTGAAGGTGAAATCCAGCGGCGCGACGAGCGTGCCCGAGAGCGCCTTGACGTCGAAGTTGGGCAGTCGCCGCGTGCGCAGGGCGCGCAGGGAATCCCCCGCCTTGTCCACCTCCAGCTCGGCAATCCGCACGGGCCGGCTGTGCTCGATGGCCTCGGCGACGGCCTGGTCGAGCGTCAGCACGGGTGCGCCGGGCGCCTGGGCCGCCGCCGCCGGGGGCAGGCCAAGCACCAGGGCCAGGAGCCCCCACCGGACGTTCCAACGCGTCAGCAACACTCGTTCCTGTCTCTCATGCGCGCCTCGGGCACCAATCTGGAGCGAACCGGCGACCCGCCCCGGTTTCGCGAGCGTTCGCGCGCCAGCTGGCTGCCACCGATGTTCTGTTGAGGTGTCGGCGAAGTGTAGGAGGCAGGCGCCGACGTGTCAACCCTGTTCAACACCCTGTTCAACACCCTGTGCCACACCCTGTTCGGCTCCGGGAGGGCCCGATCGTGGAGCGGCTCAGCCCCTCTTATTGCGCGCGAACTTGTGCCAGTCCTTGTCGCCGCGCAGGAAGTCGATCAGCCCGCGCGCCTGGGCGTAGATCAGCACCGGACGGTAGACGAACAGGTCCGTGACCCCCAGCCCCATCAGGTGCAGCAGATCCCGCAGCGCATAGGAGCGCGGGCCGCGCGCGTAGGTCAGCACCGCCAGGTTCGTGAGCACGCCGTTGGCCAGGGCCATCGCCACCAGCATCAGCCCGGCCTCGCCGAGGTCCAGCACGCCGACCCACCATGCCATCGGGAACACCGCCACCGCGAGCACTTCGAAGACCGGCGCCAGCACCTCCACCAGCACGTAGTAGGGCACGCCGACCAGGCCAACGGATCCATAACGCGGATTGAACAGCATCCCGCGGTAGTGCCAGACGGTCTCGGTGATCACCCGCTGCCAGCGCGCCCGCTGGCTGACCAGGCTGGCGACGGAGTCGGGCCCCTCGGTACGGCCGACGCTCTCCGCCAGCGCCACCACTCGATACGGGACGCCGGCGCGCCGGAAGTGCCGGTGCACCCGGAACGTGAACTCGATGTCCTCGCAGGTGAAGGCCCCGGAGAACCCGCCGAGCTCCTCGACGACGTCGCGGCGCCAGACCGCGAACGCTCCGACGGCGCAGAGCATGAAGTTCCAGCGGCTCCAGCCAATCCGGTTGTTGACGAACGCCCGCATGTAGTCGAGCAGCTGGAAGTCGGTCAGCGCGTTGCCGTCGACCCTTTGTGTACCGGCCCGTGCATAGCCGCCGACTTCCGGCCGGCGGCTGATCGTCACCTGGCTGGTCACTCCCACCACCGTCGCCGGGTCGCGCATCGGGACCCGCAGGCTCGACAGCAGCGCCTGGGGGTAGTAGACGGTGTCGGCATCGACGGTGCA
>JAYTEJ010000037.1:0-2288 GCA_043735365.1 Acidobacteriota bacterium | reverse complement strand
CCAGCACCGTCCAGATCAGCGGTGACCCCGGCAGGATGGTCCATCCGGCCGCCAGCAGGATCATCAGCGCCGGCGCCAGCAGGCTCCGCCGCAGGTTGTCGAGAATCTTCCACCGCGCCAACGCCGGCAGCGCATTGCGGACCGGGTGCCGGAGGCCGTCCGGCACGGTGCGCCACAGCCAGCGGACGATCTGCCAGTCGCCACGCACCCAGCGATGCTGCCGCGCCGCGTAGGCGAGGTACTGGCCGGGGTAGTCGTCGACGAGATGGATGTCGGTAACCAGCCCGGCACGCGCGTAGAAGCCCTCGAACAGGTCGTGGCTGAGCAGCGCATTCTCCGGGACGCGATTGGCGAGCGCAGCCTCGAAGGCATCGACGTCGTAGATGCCCTTGCCGACGTAGCTGCCCTCGTGGAAGAGATCCTGGTAGATGTCCGACACCGCGGTGGTGTAGGGATCGACGCCGACGTGCCCGGAAAAGACCTTGGCGAAGGCCGTCCGGTTGGCGCTCACCACATTGACGCCGATGCGGGGCTGGAGCACGCCGTAGCCTTCGGTCACCCGCGCCCGCGCCGGGTCGAAGCGCGGCCGGTTCAACGGGTGGGACAGCGTGCCAACGAGATCTCTTGCCGCGTCCATCGGCAGCTGCGTATCGGAGTCGAGGGTGATGACGTAACGGATCAGGCGCAGCCGGGAGGCGTCGCCGTGCGCCACGGTGAAACTGGTGTCGGCCGCGCCGCGCAGCAGCCGGTTGAATTCCGTCAGCTTGCCGCGCTTCCGCTCCCACCCCATCCATCGCCCCTCGCCTGGGTTCCAGCGGCGCTCGCGGTGGAAGAAGTAAAAACGATCGGCGCCGTGCCGCTCGTTCAGTTCGTCGACGCGGCGGCAGGCGGCGGCGAGGACCTCGGCCTCCCCCTCGCGCGAGGCTTCATCCGCATCCGCGAAGTCGCTGAGCAGGGCGAAGTGCAGGCAGGCGTCGCGGTTCCCGAGAAAGCGAACCTCGAGGTCGTCGAACAGCCCGGTCAGTCTCGACACCGAATCGACGATCACGGGGACGGCCACCATCGTCCGGTCGGACTCGGGCACGCCGTCGAGCATCGCCAGCTTCGGCAGCGGCCGCGGCGGCACCTGCGCGGTCACCAGCAAATTCAGCAGGCTGATCACCAGCTCGCTGACGGGCAGCAGGACGACGAGCGCTGTCACCAGCAGTTCGCCGTCGGTAGCGTGGCGCCGGCCGGCGTACAGCAGCAGACTGACGACGCCGACGACGATGCCGCCGGCGATCGTCCCCAGATAGCCGGCGGCCTGATGCAGAAAGGCAAAACGGGCGAGGAGCTCCCGGATGCGCGGCCGGTAGCGCACTTCCTGCTCGAGCGTGAACCGTCCGCGCGAGATCAGGTAATAGCCGACGTGATGCGGCCGGTCGCGACGCGGTTCCCGTGCCATCGCCTCACGCGCCAGCTCGATGGCCTTGCGCGCGACCACCGTCTCGGACAGCCTGGCGCGCCGCGCCAGCTGCTCGACCGAATGGCGGTAGCGGTCGCGGGTGGGGAAATCCATCCGGTGGTAGGCCTGCGCCGGATCCTCCCGCAGCACCCGCTCCACCAGGCTGACGCGCTCGAAGAACAGCGTCCAGTCGATCGACGACAGCACCCGCATGCTGGTGACGATGTTGCCGATGGCCAGCTGGTCGGCAGCCTCGCGCTGGTGCTCGAACCGCAGCACTTCGTCCGGGGAATCGCCCTGGGTGACGAGCGCGTCCTGGAGCGCCTGCCAGGCGGGGCCGGCGCTCGAGGGCTGATCGCGCAGCCACTGGAGCAGTTCGACGACGAAGGCGCCGGGCAGGCGGCTGTCCTTGCCGCGCGCCTCCTCGAGCAGCCGCGCCAGGCGGCGCTCGCTGAGCCGGGCCCCCTTCGCCACATCGGCGTGCCACGCGCGCGCCGTCTCACGGCTCCTGCGGGCCGAGACCACGCCGTCGGCGAGGCGGCGCAGTTCCTCGATCAGCCCGAGCCGCATCATGATTGGAATCGCCCAGATCTCACCGATCGAGAGCTCGGCCGCTTCCTGATAGGCCACCGCGAACTCGA
This sequence comes from Acidobacteriota bacterium, assembly GCA_043735365.1. GTDB lineage: Bacteria > Acidobacteriota > Vicinamibacteria > Vicinamibacterales > 2-12-FULL-66-21 > JALZOC01. The sequence continues at coordinate 203 of JAYTEJ010000037.1, read as the reverse complement.
CCAGCGTGTCGAGATCGACGCGACCCGCGGTATGGGTAATCAGCTCGCGCGCCAGGACGTAGACCCTGGGGTAGCCCTGGTCGCGCCCCTCGGCAATCTTGGGGAGCTGGCGGTAGTAGCTGCGCGGCAGGTCCTGCCGGATCTCGCGAATCTGATCCTGAACGACGTGGTGGTTGTCCCGGAGCCAGTCTTCGGAAGGGACC
>JAYTEJ010000036.1:0-7935 GCA_043735365.1 Acidobacteriota bacterium | reverse complement strand
CACCTTGTAGGCACGCACCGCCTCGAGGGTATCGTTCGGCAGCCACTCGCCGTGCCGGGTGTTGGCCTTTTCGCCGGCCGGGACCTCGAACCAGACGATGTGCTTCCGTCCGCCGAAGGCTCTCTTGACCGCGGCGTCGAACACCCGAACGCTGGCGCGCCAGATGTCAGGGCCGGTGCCATCCCCTTCGATAAAAGGAATAATGGGATCGTCGGGGACGATCAGGCGGCCGCCGTCGCGGGTAATCGGCGTGCCCGTCGCCGGGGCTGTCAGGAGTGTGAAATTTGGCATAGAGGAAATTAGGTCAGTTCACCGTCACGGCGTTTTCGATCTTCACAGAAACTGTGGAAAAGCTTGTGGAAATCAGACCCCGCCGTGCGAATCGCCCCGCGTCAATCCGCAGTTTCGAGCGGTTTGCACCACGATGGTGCGCGCACTGACGCGACGCTGTGCGCCTACGCTCCGAACGAACACGCCATTATACTTAACGACGCCGTCTGACATCCTTCCCGCCCGCTACTGGAGATTAACGAACGTACCATGCACATTGTCATCGCCGATCAACTGCCTTCCTCCGCCGTCGAGCTCCTTCGCACCGTTCCCGGCTGGACCATCGATGCCCGCAGTGGCCGCCCCGCTGATGAACTGGCGCGCGACCTCGCCGACGCCGACGCCATTGTCGTTCGCAGCGCCACCAAGGTGACGGCCGCACTGATGGCCGCGGCGCCACGGCTGCGCGCCATCGCGCGCGCCGGCACCGGCGTGGACAATGTCGACGTCAAGGCCGCCACCGAGCGCGGCATCGTGGTGATGAACGCCCCCGGCGCCAACAGCATCAGCGTCGCCGAACTGGCGGTGGCCTTCATGCTGTCGATGTCCCGATCGATTCCGGCCGCGGACGCCTATATGAAGGCCGGGGTCTGGGAGAAGAAGAAGCTGACCGGCGGCGAGCTCCGCGGTAAGACCCTCGGCATCGTCGGGCTCGGCCGGATCGGCCAGGAGGTCGGCGCGCGGGCGCGGGCGTTCGGGATGCAGCTGGTGGCGCACGACCCGTTCATTTCGGAACAGGTCGCCGGGACGCTCGGGATCGAGCTGTTGTCGCTCGACGAGCTCTGCGCGGCGTCCGACTACATCACCCTGCACCTGCCCTCGACGCCGGAAACAAAGCACCTCTTCGATGCCGCCCGGTTCGCCAAGTGCCGCCCGAATGCGCGGATCATCAACACGGCGCGCGGCGAACTGATCGATGAAGGGGCGCTGGCGGACGCCATCGAGGCCCGCCAGATCGCCGGCGCCGGGCTCGATGTGTTCCAGAAAGAGCCACCGGCGGACTGGCGGCTCGCCAAGCTGCCGCAGGTGATAGCGACGCCGCACATCGCCGCCTCCACGGTCGAAGCGCAGGAGCAGGTCGGCATCGAGACGGCCGCCGCGCTCCGGGATTTCCTCCAGGAAGGGGTGATTCGCAACGCCGTGAATTTCCCAGGCATCCGCGGCGACGAGTTCGGGCGGGTCCGCCCGTTCATCCAGCTGGCCGAGCGCATGGGCGCGCTGGTCTCCCAGCTGGCCGAGGGCCGCACCCAGTCGGTCGGCATTCGCTATTACGGCCCGCTGGTCAGCGAGCACGCGCAATTTCTCGCCAGCGCGGTGGTGGCCGGAGTGTTGCGTCCGATCCTCTCCTCGAGCGTCACCGTCGTCAATGCCCGGGCGATTGCCGCCGAGCGCGGCATCGAAGTGGTGGAGTCGCGAAGCTCGCGGCCGCGATCGTTCGCCAACATGCTGTCGGTGAAGCTGCTGACCACCGGCGGCGAGTGCTGGATCGAGGGCACGGTGTTCGAAGGCGACAGCCCGCGGCTGACGCAGCTCGACGGCGTCGACGTCGAGGTGCCGCTCGTCGAGGGCGCGCTGCTGGTCATCCGCAACAACGATCAGCCCGGGGTCATCGGCGAGGTCGGCAGCGTGCTGGGCCGCCACGGCATCAACATCGGCAGCTTCGCCCTCGGCCGGGGAGAAGGGGGCGCGGTGGGGGTGGTGACGCTGGATCAGGCGGGCCGGAGCGACGCCGCGGATGCGAGCGCCGTCGAGGAGCTGCGCAAGGTGCGCCCCATCCGGCAGGTCAAGCTCGTTACCTTAGGCCAAGCCGCCGTATAGCGCCGGTCGTCAGATCTTTGAGCTCGACCGCGTCGGCGCCGATGGCGCCGACGCGGTATCGTCCCGCCAGCTCTTCCCCTTCAGTCACCATGAACAGCTGATCACCGGGCGCCGCCAGCATCGCGGTACGCGTCCTGGCGGCGTCGTGCCCGCGCTCGGCGATGCCAATCAGCGCGAGCGGTACATCCGGGACGTCCGCCACCACTGGCGTGGGGCGCGTTCCGGCGGCAGGCGCGCCGCGTCGCGGCCTGGCCTCCGCAGGCGCTCCGAATGCGAAGGGATTGCGTGCGCTGGCGCGCTCGGCTGGAGCGGCCGCCATCCGCGCGCGCAGGCGCGCGGCCTGTGCCTGGACGCCGGACGCCAGCGCGTCGATCTGCACCGCCTCCCGGCGAGGCCCGGCCGCCGGCGCCGCGGGGGCGCGCTGAATGCCGGAGGCCGACGCCAGCCACGCGGCGAGGAGAGTGGTGCCGCCGATATAAGCCGCCGCGCGCCCAGGCGCCATGCCGGCCATCTTACTCTCCTCGCGGCGCGGTGGAAAGGCGCGCGCACGGCGGCGCCGGTCGGCGACCGCATCCGCGCGTGCAGGCGGCGGACGCGGTGTGCAGTTGTGGTAAGATTTGCCGTGCCCCCTGTTTCCAGCTCCGGGCCTTCCGCCGTTTCCGCCGTTCCCTCCGCCATCGCCGTCATCCCTGCCCGCTACGAGTCGTCGCGACTGCCCGGCAAGGCACTCGCCGACATCGGCGGACGGACGATGATCGAGCACGTTTACCGGCGCACCGCGGCGGCACGCGCCATCCGCTCGGTGATCGTTGCCACCGACGATGAGCGCATCTGCCGGGCGGTACGCGCCTTCGGCGGCGAGGCGCGGATGACCTCGGCGGCGCACGTCAGCGGCACCGACCGCATCGCCGAGCTCGCGGCGGTCCTCGACTGCGACCTGATCGTCAACGTCCAGGGGGACGAGCCGCTGATCGAGCCGGAGATGATCGACGAGGCGGTCGCGCCGTTCGCCTTCGATCCATCGCTGCAGATGAGTACGCTCAGGCGCCGCCTCGACGACCGCGCCGAGGCCGACAACCCCAACGTCACCAAGGTGGTGGTGGACCGGGCGGACTTCGCGCTGTATTTCTCGCGCGCCGCCATTCCCTTCGTCCGCGGCGGCTGCCCGCCGGCCCGGGCCTGGCGCCACGTCGGCCTGTACGTGTACAGGCGCGACTGCCTGCGGCGCCTCGCCGCGCTGCCGCCAACCGAGATGGAGCGATCCGAGGCGCTCGAGCAGCTGCGCGCGCTCGAGCACGGCATCCGCATCAAGGCGGTCGAGACGACTTTCGATTCCATCGGCGTGGACACTCCGGAAGATCTCGCGCGGGTGCGCGCCATCTTCGCGGCCCACCCGGCCGTCGAGCCGGACGCTCAGCCTTCGCGATAACCACAGCCGAGAGAGAGGACGATGCAGGCACACACGGCAACGAGCACGACGACAGCGGCCCGGGAGCGTCCGGTCAAATACATCCTGGTGACGGGCGGCGTGGTCTCCTCGCTCGGCAAGGGCCTCGCGGCGGCGTCGATCGGCGCCCTGCTCGAGGGGCACGGTTACAAGGTCGCGCTCCAGAAATTCGACCCCTACATCAACGTCGACCCAGGCACGATGAGCCCCTACCAGCACGGCGAGGTCTACGTCACCGACGACGGCGCCGAGACCGATCTCGACCTGGGGCACTACGAGCGCTTCACCAATCAGGTGACGAGCCGGAACAACAACTGGACCACCGGGAAGATCTACCTGTCGGTCATCCAGAAGGAGCGCCGCGGCGACTACCTCGGCCGCACCGTGCAGGTCATCCCCCACATCACCAACGAAATCAAGGACAGCATCCGCGCTGTCGCCCAGGACGTCGACATCGTCCTGGTCGAGATCGGCGGCACCGTCGGCGACATCGAGAGCCTGCCGTTCGTCGAGGCGATCCGTCAGCTGCGCCAGGACGTCGGGCGGGAGAACACCCTCTACATCCACCTGACGCTGGTGCCGTTCATCGGCGCCGCCGGCGAGCTCAAGACCAAGCCGACCCAGCACAGCGTCCGCGACCTGCGGGCGATTGGCATCCAGCCGGACATCCTGCTCTGCCGCACCGACCGCTTCCTCGACCAGGACATCAAGCGCAAGATTGCGCTGTTCTGCGACGTCGACGAAGAGGCAGTGATCACCGCGAAGGACGTCGCGAGCATCTACGAGGTGCCGCTGGTGCTGGCCGCCGAGGGGCTCGATCGGATCGTGCTCGAGCGGCTCCACCTGCCGACCACCGAGGCGCAGATGGGCGCCTGGGTGGACCTGGTCGACCGTATCCGCAACCCCCTCGACGAAATCACCATCCACGTCGTCGGCAAGTACGTCGGCTACGAGGATTCCTACAAGAGCCTCAACGAGGCGCTCTACCACGGCGGCTTCAGCCACCGGCTGCGGATCAACATCCGCTGGGTGGAAGCCGAGGCGCTCGAGCAGCCGGGTGGCGAACAGCTGCTCGACGGCGCCAGCGGCATCCTCGTGCCCGGCGGTTTCGGCGATCGCGGCACCCGTGGGATGATGCGCGCCGCCGAGATCGCGCGCGAGCGCGGCATTCCCTTTTTCGGCATCTGTTACGGCTTCCAGTGGGCCGCGGTCGAGTACGCCAGGCACGTCTGCGGGCTGTCGCAGGCGGACTCGACCGAATGCACGCCCGACACTCCAGAGAATGTCATCTACAAGCTACGGGATCTGCTGGGGGTTGACGACCTGGGCGGGACGATGCGGCTCGGATCCTACGACTGCCAGCTGGTGCCCGGCTCCCGGGCGCGCGCGCTCTACGGCCAGGAGATCATCAGCGAGCGCCACCGCCACCGCTACGAGTTCAACTGTCTGTTCGAGCCGGCGCTGGCGGACAAGGGCCTGGTCGTCACCGGGCGGTCGCTCGACGGCAAGTTCGTCGAGATCATCGAGCTGCCGGAGCACCCCTGGTACGTGGCGGTCCAGTTCCATCCTGAGTTCAAGTCGAAGCCGCTCCATCCGCATCCGCTCTTTGCCGGGTTCGTCGCGGCGAGCCGCCAGCACAAGCTCGCCGCCGAGCGGCAGGCCGCGCCGTCCGTGGCCCGGTAGGCGTGGCAGCGATCGGGTTCGGCGGCCTTTCGGTCGGCGGCGGTGGCCCGCTGCTCCTCATTGCCGGGCCGTGCGTCATCGAGAGCGAGGCGCATGCGATCGAGACCGCGCTGGCGCTCCGGGAGACGGCGGCGCGCGCCGGCGTGCCCTTCGTCTTCAAGGCCTCCTACGACAAAGCCAACCGCACCTCGCGGACCTCGTTCCGCGGGCCGGGCCTCCACGACGGGCTGCAGGTGCTGGCCCGGGTGCGGGAACGGGTCGGGGTTCCCATACTGACCGACATCCACGAGGCCTCGCACGCCGCCGCCGCGGCCGAGGTCGCGGACGTCCTGCAGATACCGGCGTTTCTCTGCCGCCAGACAGATCTGCTGACGGCGGCGGCCGTCACCGGACGCGTGGTCAACATCAAGAAGGGACAGTTCCTCGCCCCAGGGGACATGCGGCATGCCGTCGCCAAGGTGGTCGAGGCGGGCAACCCGCGCGTGATCGTCACCGAGCGTGGCGCCAGCTTCGGGTACCACAACCTGGTGGTGGACATGCGCGCCTTTCCCATCCTCCGGACCCTCGGCTACCCCGTCGTCTACGACGTGACCCACAGCCTGCAGCTCCCCGGCGCCGGTGACGGCGTCACCGCCGGCGAGGCGGAATTCGTCGAGCCGATGGCCGCCGCCGGGGTCGCCGCCGGCGTCGACGGGGTCTTCATGGAGGTGCACGAGGCGCCGGAGCGGGCGAAGAGCGACGGCCAGAATGCGCTGCGGCTCGACCGGCTGGAACCCCTGCTCCGCCGCCTGGCGCGGATCCACGCCATCGCCCGCGAGGCGCAGGGGTGAGCACGCCGCCGTCCGGCCTGGAGCTCGCGCGCAACGTGCTGCGCATCGAGGCGGCCGCCATCCTCGGCCTCGTCGATCGGGTCGACGAGACGTTCGAGAAGGCCGTCGCGCTGCTGCACGACTGCGACGGGCGGGTGATCGTCACCGGCATGGGCAAGTCCGGGCTGATCTGCCGGAAGATTGCCGCCACCCTCTCGAGTACGGGCACGTCCGCCTGGTTTCTCCACCCGGCTGAAGCCATCCATGGCGATCTCGGCGCCATCCGCGGGAACGACGTCGTCCTGGCGCTGTCGCACAGCGGCGAGACCGACGAGATTCTCCGGCTGCTCGAGTCGATCCGCCGGATCGGCGCGCGCCTGATTGCGCTGACCGGCCATCCCGCCTCGACGCTCGGGCGAGCCGCCGACGTGACCATCAATTGCGGGATCGCCGAGGAGGCCTGCCCGATGAACCTCGCGCCCACCGCCAGCACCACCGCGGCGCTGGCCATGGGGGACGCCCTCGCGGTGAGCCTGTTCGTGCGCAAAGGGTTCCGCGCGGAGCACTTCGCCTCACTCCATCCCGGAGGGCGCATCGGCCGGCGGCTGATGCGGGTCGAGCACGCGATGCACGCCGGTGACGCCGCGCCGGTCGTCGGGATGGTGGCGCCGATGTCCGACGTGTTCCACGAAATGTCGAGCAAGCGCCTCGGCATGACCTGCGTCGTCGACGCGCACGGCCGGCTGGCGGGGATCTTCACCGACGGCGACCTCCGCCGCCTGATGGCACGGGTCGCCAACGTCCAGACGCTGACGGCCGGCGACGTGATGACGGCAAATCCCGTGACGATTGGGCCTGACCTGCTGGCGGTCGAGGCGCTCCGGGTGATGGAAGAGCGCAAGATCACCTCGGTGGTGGTGGCCGACGCCGAACGAACCATCCTCGGCGTCATCCACCTGCATGATTTGTGGAACATTTAATAAGAGGTTCCGGGTTCCGGGTTCGGGATTCCCGGCGGGCAGACGATGAACATTGCTGAGAGGGCGTCCGGCGTGCGGCTGCTGCTGTTCGACGTGGACGGGGTGCTCACTGACGGGACGGTTGTGGTGCACTCCGACGGCTCGGAGTCGAAGGGCTTTCACATTCGTGACGGCGCCGGCATCGTGCTGGCGCAGCGGGCGGGGCTCACCGTGGGACTGCTCTCGGCGCGGTCGTCGGGCGCCACCGCGCACCGGGCGGCGCAGCTGGGCGTCGGGCTGGTCCTGCAGGGGGTGCGCAACAAGCTCGAGGCCTACGAGCGCATCCTGCGCGACGCCGGGCTGGATGACGGCGCGGTGGCCTATATGGGCGATGACCTGCTCGACCTGCCGGTGCTGGCGCGCGCCGGGCTGTCGGCGGCGCCGGCCGATGCGGTCGCCGAGGTGCGAACACAGGTGCACTTGGTCTGCAGCCTTGGCGGCGGACGCGGCGCGGTCCGCGAGCTCGTCGAGATCGTGCTCACCGCGCAGGGGCGCTGGGACGCGGCCGTGAAGGAGTACACTCCCTCGTCGTCATGAGCCCTTACGAGACTCTCTTCGTCCTGCTGGCGCTGCTGGCCGGCCTGATCGTCGGCAAGGCCTGGGAGCGGTATAAGCTCCGCGACGGCCGATGGATCGATCGCCGGCGCAACCGCGAGTCCCCGCACTACATGCTGGGGCTGAATTTTCTCGTCGCCAACCAGATCGATCAGGCCATCGAAGAGCTCACCGCCGCCGCCGAGTCGGCCGGCGATCCGTTGGAGATCCATCTCATTCTCGGCAACCTCTATCGCGAGAAGGGACAGGTCGGGCGAGCGATCCAGGAGCACCA
>JAYTEJ010000035.1:0-11288 GCA_043735365.1 Acidobacteriota bacterium | reverse complement strand
GAGCCCGTCCTGGGAGGACCGCATCGGCTTCCGCGGCCAGGACGACGTCGAGAGCCCTGGTCTGCTGTGGACCCGGCTCGAGGCGGTCGTCGAGAAGGGGAACCTTACCTATTACGTCAACGGACGCCTGGTCAACGCGGCCACCAATTCCTCCTTCACCGAGGGGCGGATCATGCTCCAGTCCGAGGGGGCGGAGATCTATTTCCGGCGCATCGACATCGAGCCGCTGCGCTAGTCCCCGGAACCGTGACAGGACCCGGTCATTCCATCGATAGCTTCCGGCCGGGCGCCCAGGGGCGGCTGACGGACTACGACCTGCCTCGCTTTCCGGGAGACACGCTCTTCGACAAGCTGGCGCGGGCCGTCTGTGCCGCCGGCTGCCTGCCGCGGAAGGAGCTCTACGAGGCCTGGGAGGTCGCGCGCCGGGTCCGCCGCCTCTTCCGCGGCGGCCGCATCGTCGATCTCGCCGCCGGCCACGGCCTGCTGGCGCAGGCGCTGCTGCTGCTCGACAACACCTCGCCGCTGGCTGTGGCTGTGGATCGCCGCCTCCCGCCGTCCGCGCGGAAGCTGCAAGCCGAGGTCACGGCGGCCTGGCCGCGGCTGGCGGGACGCGTGTCCTTCCTCTCTGGGGACCTCGACAGTTTCGCCATCCTGCCGACCGACGTGGTGGTGTCGGCTCACGCCTGCGGCGCATTGACCGACGTGGTAATCGAGCGGGCGGCGTCGGCAGGGGCGCGGCTGGCGGTGTTGCCCTGCTGCCACCACCACCGCTCGGCCGATGCCAGGAAGTTTGCCGGGTGGATGGATGGGGCGCTGGCGATCGATGTCGCCCGGGCTCAGCGGCTCGAGCTGGCCGGCTATCGCGTCTGGACGCAGGCCCTGCCTGCGGAGATCACGCCGAAGGGGCGGCTGCTGCTCGCCCGCCGACTCATCTGACGGTCCTTGCCATGGTGTGCTGTTGTGCACAGCGGGTTCCCCTGCCCAAGCGTAGCCTTGGGCTACGGGGGGAAGAATGACACTTGGAGATTTCATCAGCGGGCACAGGGAGGATCTGATCGACCGGTGCAAGATCAAGGCGGCGGGCCGGCAGATGCCGGGAGCCGTGCCGCCGCCGAACGATCACGGCGTGCCGCTGTTTCTGGAACAGCTGCGACAGGAACTGGCGGACGGACCGTCAAAAACAGACGCCATCCGAGCCGGGGCCTCGATCCACGGGCAGGAGCTGCTGCTGCGCAGCTTTAACATCTCGCAGGTGGTCCATGGCTACGGCGACGTCTGCCAGTCGGTGACCGACCTGGCCGTCGAGCTGGATGCGCCGATCGGCACCGACGATTTCCGCACCCTCAACCGCTGCCTGGATGACGCCATCGCCGGCGCGGTGACGGCGTATTCGCAGCAGGAAGCCCACACGCGGCTCGGACAGTCGGACGTTCTGCGAGGTCTGGTCGACACGGCGATCACCGCTCTCGACGTGCTGCGCGCCGGGAGTGTCGCTGTGGGGGGCAGCACGGGACAGGTGCTGGTGCAGAGTCTTCAGGCCATCCGCAGCCATGTCGAAGAGGGGCGTGCCGGCGAAGCCCCCGTCTCCTGATGTTTTTCCCGAAGGCACGATTCCCGGACCCGTCTCACCGCGCTGATCGGTGGCTCCCAGGCGGATGCAACTGCCTGCGAGTGCCGTGAAGTTCCGGTAGATATTCGAACCCGGCTCGTCGGCGCGTGTGCGACAGTATCGTGTGCGTGTGATCGCGGCCGCGGCGCTGTTCGTTGTCTTACAGCCAGGGCCCGCCTCCGCATCAGGCGGCCTCGTGATCGACGGCCGCAGTCACGCGCCCATCGTCGGCGCTGCGGTGACCGTGGTGGGATCCCGCGGGGCCGAGCGGACGGATGCCACCGGCCACTTCCGGTGGACTGTGGCGCCGCCACCGGGCCCCGTCACCATCATCGTGATGCTGCCGGACGGACGCGTCGCCCGTCCCATCTGGCTGCGAACGTGGGACCCGGCCGGAGTTCTGGTCCTTGTAGCCGAGGCCGCGATGACCGAGGCCGTCACGATCTCCGGCGTGGCACCGGCCATCGACAGCGCCCCGGCAGCATCGACGACGTTCCTGTCTGGCGCGGACCTAGACTTGCGAGCGCCCGCCACATTGAGCCAGGCGCTCGAGAACGTCCCCGGCGTCACCTTCATCTCCGAAGGTCAGGGCGCCGTGCCGGCCATCCGCGGCCTCGCGCGCGGCCGCGCCCTGATTCTGGTCGACGGCAGCCGGGTCACCACCGAGCGACGAGCCGGACCGAATGCATCTTTTCTGGATCCAGCCGCCATCGGGAGCGTAGAGATCGCCCGCGGGCCGGGCTCGGTCGCCTACGGGTCTGACGCATTCGGTGGAGTGATCGCCGTCCGCACGCGTCGCCCCACCTACCGGTCGCCGCTGCGAGCGCGGGCCTCTGGGACGCTGGGGGCTGGAGTTCCGGAGCGGCGCGCGGACGTTGAGTTGTCCGCCGGCTACGGATCCGGTGGCGTTCTCGTGTCGGTTCGCGCCCGCGAGCTCGGCGACTACCGGGCTCCGACTGGCGTCGTGCCGAATTCCGCGTGGCGCGACGGCGGCATCAGGGCCAGCTGGGAGCACGATACGGGCCGGCGTGTCTGGTCGGCCGGCTGGGAGACCGGCCTGGGCCGCAGCATCGGGCGACCGCGCAGTGACTCGGCTGCCATCCTCGCAACGAGCCCGTACGAGAATTCGCACCGCCTGACGTGGACGTACGAAGATCGGTCGGCCGGCTGGTTCAGGAACGTACGGGTCGCCGGCCTGTTCGGTCTGGCCGCGGAACGCACCGAACAGGACCGATTGGCCACCGCGAGGCAGCCCCGTAACGTCGTCCGGTCCGACGTATCGTCGCGCGAAGCGCAATTCCGCGTCACCGGGGAGCACGGGTTCGGCCGCACGAGACTCCAGATGGGTGCGGACCTCCAGGGGCGGTATGGCCTCGAGGCGCTCGACACCACCGTCGCGTACACCGCGACCGGGGCCGTCGCGTCAACCCAGACCAACCTTTCGATCGAGTCGGCCCACCGAACTGGCCTGGGCGTGTTTGGCCAGGCCGATACCTGGGTGACGCCTCGCCTGCGGCTGTCGGGCGGCCTGCGCGCCGATACCGTCCAGAACACCAGTACCGGCGGATACTTTGGCAATCGTCACGTCGGGAACAGCGCGCTCGCCGGGCTCGCAGGAGCGAGCCTCGCCCTGACTACGCACGCCACGCTCACGGCACAAGTGGCGCGCGGCTTCCGGGATCCCACATTGTCGGATCGGTTCTACCGCGGCCCGGTCGGCCGCGGCTTCGTCGAGGGCAACCCTGTCTTGAGGCCGGAGACGAGCCGGCAAGTGGACCTCACCGCACGATGGAACACCCGCCGCGTCCGGCTGTCCGGTGCGTACTACGATTACCGCATCACCAACCTCGTCGAGCGCTTTGTGGTCGGCACGGGCAATTTCTTCTTTCGCAATCGCGGCGCCGCGCGCCTCCGAGGCGCGGAACTCGAAGCGCAGACCGGATTGTCGCATGGAATGTTCATCGATCTGTCGGCGCAAGTGTCCCGTGGACGAGACGCGGAGGCCGGCACGCCGCTCGATGACATCGCGCCCCGCTCGATAGCCGTCGTCGTCCGCCATGCGACGGGCCGCCGGCTCACTTCGTATCTACGGGGAGCGGCCGGTGGGCGGCACAACGCCGCCGGTCCGAGCGAGGTGCCCACGCCCGGTTTCTTGACCCTGGACGCAGGTGCCGCCTGGCATTGGTCGACGCGGGTCGAGGTGCGCGGCACCGTGCGCAATCTCCTCGACCAGCGCGTGTACTCCAGCGCCGGCCCGCGCTGGGTCTATGCGCCCGGGCGAAGCGCCTCGGCCACTCTCGCCGTCGGCTTCTGACGATACCGGCTATGATCCCGGTAACCCGATGACGCTTCCACCTGAAGAACCTATGGTCCCCGGCGATCCTCGTCCCGGCCTCTCTGATCCGGGCCGGCGAAAACTGCTGCAACTCGGCACCGCCGGCGTGGCCGCGGCCGTCGGCTCCCGCGGCGGCCTCTTGCTGGCGCGCGACGCTCAGGCTCAAGCGCCAGCTCCCCCGGCGGCTCCTTCGTTGCCGACGCCAGACGCAACCGGCGTCGTCGATCCCGCCGCCATGCCGGCCGAGACCTGGTCCGAGCCGTGGGTGTGGCGGCCGGCTGACTGGCCCGGCCAGGCGCTGGACCTCAATGTCGTCGAGCGCAACGAACCGGAGAAGGCCCCGTCCCCGGGGCAGATCTTTCCAGGGCAGTTCAGCTTCGGCGGCATCAGCCCGGGGCCGACGATCCGTGTGCGCAGCAACGCCTCCCTCCGCATTCGACTGCGCAATCTCCTCGGCGCCGACTTCAGCAAGATGTGGATCGGGCCCTGCCCGGACCCGCTCTCGCTGACACCCGAAGTGGCACTGGCCTTCGAATGCGAGGTCGCGAAAGCGGCCGGCAAGCCGTGCCCCGCTCAGTCGGATCCGGCCTTCGTCATCACCGATCACCTCGAGGCGCTCGGCCGCTTCCTCTCGGTGAAGATGATGGACGGCCACTGCATGACGGACGTCTCGAACTCCGAGCACGGCTCCCGCGTCACCAACCTGCATACGCACGGCTTGCACGTCTCCCCTGGCGCCAACGCCGGCGGCGGGACGGAGTCGGACAATGTCCTCGTTCGCCTCCTGAGCCGCGACGACTGGGCAATGCGGCAGCAGATGGGGACGTGCGCCCTGAAGCCGCACGAGCATGTCGGCCACGTCGACTACGAATTTTTCCTCGGCGACGTCCAGGCAACGGCGATGAAGCGCGCCGGGACACCGCCCCAGCCAGACCCGCCCGGCACGCACTGGTATCACCCGCACGCGCACGGTTCGACCCACGATCAGGTCTCGGCCGGAATGGCCGGCTTCCTCATCGTCGAAGGGGACGTGGACGATGCGATCAATACGGCCATGACCGGCGGCGCCCACCCTGACCCGACCGATCCGACCGGTTCTCACGATTACCGCGAGCGGCTGGTGTTCATCCAGCGCGTCATCGTCCCGTCGGTGGACTTCAATGCGCCGGGCAGCCGGCGGCAGCGCTCCTCCCCGGTTCCCGTTCCGGCGGCAGGCGTGCCGGGCCCGACGGTGATGTTCATGCGGCCGGGAGCCGTCGAACGCTGGCGGCTACTCAACGGCAGCGTCGACGGTCGCGGCTTCAAGCGGATCATGGTGCTCGACGGCCAATACGTCTTTAGAGGAGACCGGCTCTACCGGGTCGAAAAAGGCGAAGGGGAGGCTCCGGCCCGCCGGCTCGTGGCCGTGACGCGCGCCGAGATCGAGGCGGCGAAGCTGCCGCTGTATCAGCTTGCGTTCGACGGCCTGACGCTGGTCACGGTCGAGAATGGCCGGGCCCGTCACACCATCAAGGACCTATCGGCGAACAACCGCGGCACCGTGAACCCGCTGACCCGACCTCCCGCGGCCGGTGAGCCCGAGATGGAAGCAATGCTGCGCAACATCGAGGCGTGCTTTCGTGACGGCCAGTCGGTTCGCAATGCCTTCGTCCGGCCGAACGAGGTCTGGCTGGCGACGGCAAACCGGGCAGACCTGTTCTTCAAGGCGCCCGTGCACGCGGCGGGCCGGATCTTCACGGTACTGGCGCAGGAGGAAGTCCTCCACACCGACAACTTCCAGGGGCGATTGCAGCGCGGCGTCACGCTCGGCCGCGCCTTCGGCCCCGCCAACCCGGGACCGCAGGACGTGGTCGTCGCGCACGTGCACGTCCGCGGAATACCAGTGGAGGGCGGGGACTTCGACGTGATGTCGCTGCGAGACCAGTTGCCGCCGGTGCCGCCATTCCTGCAGCCTATTGGAGACGAAGAGACGCGGGTGTCGCCGTCAGAGGCGCGGCTGCGGCGCGTGCCTGCCGGGAGCCATCGAACGCGGGTCGTGAGCTATGCGGGGTACGGCTCGGCCGGCTTCCCGATCATCGAGGTACCCGAGGCGTTCGCGCGCGCGCACCCGGAGCTGCGCAACCTCACCTGGGCCGAGCATGGCGGTACGCGCATCCTGCTGGCGCCCAATGCCCGTACGATGGCAATCAACAACCAGATGGATCTGGCCAAGACGCCCAACCCGCCGCCGCCGCAGAAGTTCTCGCCCGGGCACCCCGATCGCAGCCGCGTGCTCGTAGACACCGCCGAGGAGTGGGTGCTCTACAACCCATCGGTGACGCTCTGGGGGCACACCGACCTGACCCGTTTCCCGCAGCCCGGCGCCGTCCCCGGGCAGTTCCGCTCGTACCCGATGGGCCGGGCCGACGGCCAGGCGCGGTTCTGGAAGGACCACGAATTCCGCATCGTCACTCACACCGCGGATCACCCGTTCCATATCCACATCAATCCCATGTGGGTGATGCGTATCGAGGTGCCCGACGAGCAGGGGCAGCTCCACAACCTGCTCGACGAGCCGCGCTGGATGGACACCGTGTCTATTCCGCGCAACGGCGGGCGCGTCGTGTTCCGCACCCGCTTCGCAGACTACACCGGCCGCTGGATCCACCATTGCCACATCCTCATGCACGAGGACATGGGCATGATGCAGGAAGTCGAATGCGTCGCCTCGGCGGCAGTCGCCAACGCGAATCCCCGAGACCGCGTCGCCAGCCACGGCATGACCGACGCCGAGGTCAGTGCCATCTACCCGAGGCCCTCGACCGAGATCGCCTACCGCCAGGGCCTGTCATTCGTGGACCCGAATCCGAACACCGGCCAGGTCTTCCCGGGGTTCGAGCTCGAGGTGCCGAAGCTGGTCGACTAGCCGCGACAGGTTGCGCGCCACCGTGGCTGCGCTCCATGCCTGCATGCGGGCGACGATCGCGCGAGAAACACGAGCCGTCCCGCCCGCGCCGATCTGTCGATGGGGGTCAGGGGACGTCGGCGGGCCGGGCGCCGCCCACCAGCTGCGTGAGCGCCGCGGCGACAATCATCGCCACCGCCAGGACGGACGGCGACTGCTCCCGGCCGTTCTGGAGCTCGATCGCCAGGACACCGGCGCATCCTTCCGGCTGCATCAGCGGCACCACCAGCGCGCCGCTGCGGTGGTCGCTGCCATGGATTTCGCAGGCGTGCGCCGATCGGAAAGCCGCCGCCGTCGCGTTGTCCGCATCGCGGCTGACGGTCGGCAGCTGCGCGAGCACCTTCTCCGAGTATCCGTGTACCAGGGCCGGGCCGAGCGCCTCCAGGTGCTCGTCCCAGAGCCAGACGATGAGGCCGGTGGCGTCGAGGATTCTGGCGGCCTCCTGCAAAAGCGGCTGCAGATCCTGTGGGCTCCGGGCGCAACCCAGTGCTGTACACAGGTGGGCGACGGCGAGCAAATCCGGTGCGTAGGAGGGAACCGGCGCGGCGTCCGCAATCGGCGCCGGCGGGCTCGCCGGCGAGGACTCGGCGACCGCGTCGGCCGGACTCGCGGCTGAGGCCTCCCTCGACGTCTGCTCCCGAGCTGC
This sequence comes from Acidobacteriota bacterium, assembly GCA_043735365.1. Classification (GTDB taxonomy): domain Bacteria; phylum Acidobacteriota; class Vicinamibacteria; order Vicinamibacterales; family 2-12-FULL-66-21; genus JALZOC01. Next base: position 3,754 of record JAYTEJ010000035.1, on the reverse strand, counting down.
CGGCGCGTCCAAACCTCCGGACGCTGACGCGTCTCTTTCGTTGCTGCCGGGCCTGCGGTCGACGCCCGCCCTGTCGACAGCGGCAGCCGTCTCGAGACCTGTGGCTGGAACGCTACCGTTGGGGGCCGGCGCTCTGCCGAGGGTCACGGGATCGGGGGCTACTGGATTCGGCGTGCCCGGATTCGAATTACCCGCGCTGCCCGGATTCATCACACGCGGATTCAGACTGCCGGGATTCGTCGCACCCGGGTCCGGGGCGGGATGCTGGACGACCGGACTGCCGGCCGCCGGAGGCTGGACTGTCGTGGTCGGCGCAGCGGCGCCGCGGCCGAGACGCGAAAAGGAGCCAATCGCCGAGTCGACGATGTTCCGGAGCCGGGTTGGCGGGCCAGCACCCGGGCGGGCGCTGGCGGCGGCCAAGCTATCGGCGGCGGCGGCGAAGGTTTCATCCGGGTCGGGGTGCAGCTCCTGGAACTCGCGCACGACCACGTCCGGGTCGAGGCCGATGGCCTGCCCGTAGGCGCGAATGAAGGCACGCCGATAGATCCCCGACGGCCAGTGCGAGGTGTCGTCCCGCTCGAGCGCCTCGAGCAGGGAGAGCTTGATCTTCAGCTCATCAGCAATGGCGCTGAGGGCCGTTCCCTGCTCTTCACGCCGCAGGCGCAGCCGATCGCCGAAACTTCCGGGCATGGTCATACGCTAAAAAGCCACGAACAGGCATCGTAGCGTGAAGCGATCGGCAAGCCAACCTTCGAGTGAGGCGGTTCGACTAGCGAATCACGATCCGGCCGCGCAGCGACTGGTTGCCGGGGTTCTCGTGGTCGTGCACGCCGCATGTCCCCGTCTCGATGAGGTTGCCGGTCTCCCGGCTCTGCCCCTGCGTGAGCAGCCCGACCTGATTGATCGCCGGACAATCGCTGTGCTCGGGATGCGGATCCGACGACATCTGATGCCGCTGCGCGTGGTTGTTGATGAACAGCACCCGCGCGCCGGGCGCCACCACCAGCTCGCTGGGGCTCAACACGCCCGCCGCCGAAATCGTGAACCGGTTCGGGTTGTCCGGTGCGGACGGGGCCGACGGGCTCGTGCCGCCGCCGCACGTGGCCAGGATGGCGGCCGCGCACACGATCGGGAGACGCACGGACGCGCGCATCTTCAGAATCTGAAGCCGGCGGTGATGGACAGGACCCGGTTGGTGGCCCTGGCGCTGTCGTTCTTGTCGATGTCCTTCAGTCCGAAGGTATAGCGCCCGTCGAGCACCAGCCGTCCGACCTCGATACCGCCCCCGGCCGCGAGCCCGTAATCGAGCGCTTCGATGTCCTCGCCGAGATCGACCTCCTCCGTCGCGCTCGCGAAACTCGTGCGCGACCGGGCCCGGAGACGAAAGGCGATCGACGGCCCGGCAGCCGCGTAATAGCGCCCCCGGCCGGGACCCTGCCGCGACAGCCGCGCCAGTATCGGCACTTCCAGATAGTCAACCGCCACGCTCGCCTTGACGCCGTCGACATCGAGGCGGCCGCCCCTCGACGTATACAGCGCCTCGCTCTGCAGGTCGAACCACGACGTCACGGGCAGCGTCGCGAACAGGCCAGCGACCATGCCGACGCGCGTCGTCAGATCGGTGCGCTCGGCGCCGTCCCTCTCGATCCGCTGAGTGGCGAGATTGACGCCCCCCTTCGCGCCAATCACGAATCCCTGTGCCGCTGCCGGTGCGCCGCAGAGGAGCAGCAGGACCGACGCTGTCGCGCATGTTCGCATCATCTTGATCTTGTCGTGGAGCCGCCGTGTCAGAGGAATGCCGGGCCGCCGGGGAAGGCGCCGCCCAGAATGGCCGCCGGATCGCTGCCCAGCCAGCGCTCGATGACGGTCGCGTAGACGGACCGGAAGTCGGTCTCGAAGCGGACGTCGCGGCTGCCGTTCTCCAGCGTCGCGTTGTCGGGGGCGACGCGAAGATCCGGAGCGGTCCCGTAGATCCCCCCGCGCACTCCGCCGCCCATCGCCAGCATGATGCCGGCCGCGCCGTGGTCGGTGCCCTGGCTGCCGTTCTCGTCGATGCGGCGGCTGAACTCCGAGAACTGCAGCACCAGGGTGTCGTTCAGCAGCCGCTGGTTCTGCAGGTCGGTGTAGAAGGCGGACAGCGCGCCGTCCACCGTGCCCATCAGCCCCGCGTAGGTGCCGTTGGCATTCACCCCCTGCCCGGAGTGCGTGTCGAAGCCGCCGGTCTGCACCCAGAACACCCGCGTGCCGACTTCGTTGGCCATCGCGGCGGCGACCGTCCGCAGCGCGAGCGCCAGACCGTTGTTCGGATACGTCACCGTGGGCCGATACGCCGCCACCTGCCCGACGCGGTCGAGCGTCGCGAACGCCGATTGTGCGGTGGCGTTGACGAAGGCCAGGTGCGGCTGATCCACCGGCAGGTGCGACGACATGCGCGTGGCGGTGTCGCGCGCGTACTGGGCGTCCGCGCCGCCGTTCGGGCTGGCAAACGCATATTGCTGCGCGTTCGGGATCGCCGGCACGCCGATGGTTCTCGACAGCAGCGTGCGCGGCACTTCCCGCACTGTGGACCACGCCGTCAGGGGATCGACGGGCGACGGCAGCCGGTCGAGATACCGCCCGAGCCAGCCGGTCCCCTGCGGCGACGACGGATCGCCGGTGGACCAGATGTCCGTCCCCTCGAAATGCGATCGGCTCGAGTTGGGATAGCCGGTCCGCTGCACGATCGCCAGCCGCCCGGAGTTGAAGATCGACCGCAACCCCGACAGTCGCGGGTGAAGCCCCAGCGCGCGGCCAGAGCTGTCCGACCCGATCTGCAGCACGTTTCCCGCGGGGATCGCCAGCGTCGGACGCCGGACGAAATACTGCGGATCCGTATAGGGAATGAGCGTGCTCAGCGCGTCGTTGCCGCCGCTCAGATACAGAACGACGAGGTTCCGCCGCGATCCGCCCTGGGCGAGCGCCAGGTCGGACAGAAAGCGGGGGGCGGCGAATCCCACCGTGAAGGCGGCAACACCCCCCCGCACGAAATCGCGTCTGTTCATGGACATGCCGTCGCCTCCCAGGGTGCCGCTATCACTAGACCAGCTGGTATTCGCCGGAGGCGACGATGAGGTGGACGAGCCCGGAGCCCTTGGCCGCGAGCTGTGCGTCAGAGGCGGTCCAGGCGCCGCCGGCCGACACATAGTCGATCAGGGCGGAACGCTCTCGCGCGCCGTATTCGGGCGCCGACAGTCTCAGGAGCGCCTGGCCGACCAGCGCGTCCGGCGTGGGCGCCTGGCCGCGAAAGGCATCCCGCAGATTGAACTTCTGATTCGTCGCGATCTGCGCGGCGAAGTTCATCCGGGCCAGCATCGCGCCCGTCGAAAACCAACCCCGGCCGAGCTCCCAGCCGTTCACATCGGGTGGTTCGAGCAGCTGCTGGCCCATGTTGACCAGCGGCGACAGCGCGTCGTTCACCGAGAAGCCGGTCCAGCCGACCTCCTTGATCGCCCGAACCACGAACTCGACCGGCCAGGCGAAGCGCTTGTAGTGATTCGACCCGTCGCGGAACTGCGGCGACAGCAGGAGCCGGCGAACCATCGGCTCGATCTCGTAGTTGCGAGCGTAGTAGATGCCCGCCAGCTCGTTGATGAGCGCGGTGTCCGGTGCGTCCACTTCGTTGACGAAAAATCCGTAGAGCCTGCGGGCCAGACGGGGCCCGGTCGCCGGATGGCGAACCAGCGCGTTGATCAGGTCCAGCCCGTCCTCGATCCCC
>JAYTEJ010000034.1:0-4857 GCA_043735365.1 Acidobacteriota bacterium | reverse complement strand
TACCGCCGCTATGACGTTCTCCTCCGCGACGGTGCGGTGGCGGCACGGGCTCGATCCGACGATCCTGCTGATGGCCGGCGCCCACATGATGGTGGACGGCTACGGTAACATCTTCGCGCCGATGCTGCCGCTCCTCATCCCCAAGCTCAGTCTGTCGCTGGCGGCGGCAGGGACGTTGACGATGCTCTTTCAGCTGGCGGCGTCGGTCTCGCAGGTGGGCTTCGGCCACCTCGCGGATCGGTGGCGCCCGCGGCTGCTGGTCACCGTCGGCCCGGTGCTGGCCGTGTCGGTCCTGAGCCTGGTGGGGCTGGCGACGTCGAAAATCATGCTGGCGGCGATCCTGCTCGTCGGCGGCCTGGGCGGCGCGGCGTTTCATCCTCCGGCAGCGGCGCTGGCGCATCGGCTGGGAGGCACGCGGCGCGGGCTGGCGATGTCGGTCTACATCACCGGGGGAACGCTGGGGTTCGCCCTCGGCCCGCTGTTCTTCGCCCCGGTGGCGGAGCGGTTCGGCCTGCAGTGGACCCCGCTGCTGGCGATTCCCGGGCTGGCGGTGGTGACGTTCTTCCTCGTGCAGGTGCCGCCGATTCCGCTGCACCCCAGTGCCCACGGCGGCTTCGCGGCGCTGCGGCCCTACGCGCGGCCGCTCATCCTGCTCTACAGCATCGTCGTCCTGCGCACGCTGACCTCGCTCGGGTTCGCGACCTTCGTGCCGGTGATGCTCACCCGCCGCGGCTTCTCGGTCGGCCAGGCGGGGGCGGCGGTGGCGCTCTACCTGTTCGGCAGCGGCGTCGGCGGCTTCTTCGGCGGCCCGGCCGCCGATCGGTTCGGTCCGCGCCGGGTGATCGCCTGGTCGCTGGTGCTGTCGTGCCCCTTCCTGTTCGCGGCGCCGCTGTTCACGGGCGGCGTTTTCGTCATCCTGCTGGCCATCGGCGGACTCTTCCTGCAGTCGACGCTGCCGGTCAACGTCACCTTCGGCCAGTCGCTGGCGCCGGTCAGCGCCGCCACCGTGTCGTCGCTGATGATGGGCTTTGCCTGGGGCACCGGCGGTCTCAGCGTGCCGTTCGTCGGCCTGATCGCCGACCGAGTCGGCATCGCCCACACGCTCGTGGGCCTCGCGGTGGTGCCGCTGCTCGCGGCCGCGGTCGCGACGCGCCTGCCCGCGCACCCGCCGGCGGCGGCCGCTGTGGTACGATAAGTTCTGCTGCCGATCCCGCACGATGTCCCGTTACGCACGACCCACCGCCCTCAGCTATTCGTTCGGCCCTGGTCCCATGACACCGGCGGTCAAGTGGATCATCGGAGCCAACGTCGCGCTGTTTGTCGCCTGCGCCGTCTTCCCGATGCTCACGGTCTACCTCGGGCTCATCCCCGAGGCGGTGATCGAGCGCGGCTGGATCTGGCAGCCCGCGACCTACATGTTCCTGCACGCGGGCATCGCCCACATCCTCTTCAACATGCTGGGCATCTGGATGTTCGGTGTCGAGCTGGAGCGGAGCTGGGGGACGGCCTACTTCGTGAAGTACTACGCGGTGACCGGGATCGGCGCCGCGGCGACGACGATCGTGGTGTCGCTGCTGCCGTTCGCGGCAACCTCGGCGGCGTACGGATCGAATACCATCGGCGCCTCCGGCGCGCTCTATGGCTTGCTCCTCGCCTACGCCATCTACTATCCCGAGCGCCCGATCCTGATGTTCATGATCTTCCCGGTTCCGGCGAAGTATTTCGTCATGATCCTGGGGGCGATCTCGTTCATGCTCTCGGCGAGCGGCGGCGGCCCCGGCGTGGCCCACGTCGCACACCTCGGCGGCCTGCTGTTCGGGTACCTCTACCTGAAGGGGGGCGGCGGCGGCATCACCGCCGAGATCAAGTACCGCTACGTGAAGTGGAAAATGAACCGCCTGCGCCGCAAGTTCGACGTCTATACGGGCGGCGGCGGCCGCTCCGACTGGGACCGCAAGGTCCACTGACTCCACCCGACCTCTCCCGCCTGCGCGCGCTGCCCCTACTCGCGAAAATAGGCGTCGGTGTGGTCGAGCCAGTCCTGGCGGATCGGACTGAAGAGATCCAGCTCGAAGGTGTCGTCCAGCGCCTCGGCCTGGTGGTCCACCCGCGACGGGATGTGCAGGACCTCGCCTTCCCGCACGGTGATTTCCTCGCCGTTGATCAGGAACTTCAGCGCCCCCTGGAGCACGTAGGTCATCTGCTCGCTTTCGTGCGCGTGCATCGGCACGAGCGCCCCCTTCTTGAGATAGACCTGGGCGACCATCTCGCGCTCCCCGGTGACGATCTTGCGGGAGATCATCTCGGTGACTTTTTCGAGGGCGATTTCATCCCAGCGATGCAGGCGGACGACGGGGGTGCTCACGATGCCGTGGATTATACCTTCCCGCCCCGGCGGCCCGGGCGGCCCGGGCGCGCGGCTCGGGCGGGTGTTATAATTCAGCCTTCGCGGCCGCTGGATTTTCTGGACCGGGCGGCGTCAACGGACGGCAATTGCGGGCTCGGATCCCTGGCGTCACTGCAGTCGAAAGGGCCTCAACGGCATGAAGGCGGCGGCGGTAAGCAACGGCAGGAGCACGAAGACCAGCAGCGACCGTCGCCTTGACGGTCTGACACGCGACGATCTCCTTCAGGCCTACCGCGTGATGGTCCTGTCGCGCCGGATCGACGACAAGGAGATCCAGCTCAAGAACCAGAGCCTGATCTACTTTCAGATCAGCGGCGCCGGCCACGAGGCGATCCTGGCGGCGGCCGGCATGGCCCTCAAGCCCGGCTACGACTGGTTCTATCCCTACTACCGCGACCGCGCCCTCTGCCTGGCCCTCGGCGTGACCGCCTTCGAGATGTTCCTCGCCGCGGTCGGCGCCAGCAGCGACCCCAGTTCCGGCGGCCGGCAGATGCCCTCGCACTGGGGCCACACGCACCTCAACATCGTCTCCGGCTCGAGCCCCACCGGCACCCAGTGCCTGCACGCCGTCGGCTCCGCCGAGGCCGGCAGCCTCTACGAGCGGATCCCCGCCATCGAGGGACGCGAGGCGCTCTTCCACCGCGACGAGGTCGTCTACGTCTCGATCGGCGAAGGCGCGACCAGCGAAGGGGAATTCTGGGAGTCGGTGAACGCCTCCTGCCTCGGCAGGCTGCCGGTCGTCTACGTCGTCGAGGACAACGGCTACGCGATCTCGGTGCCGGTCGAAGTCCAGACCGCGGGAGGAGACATCTCGCGGCTGGTCGCCTCGTTCCCCGGCCTGCTGGTACAGAGCATCGACGGCACCGACTTCGTCGAGAGCCACCGGGCGATGTCGGCGGCGGTGGCCTACGCCCGCGCCCGCAAGGGCCCCGCGCTCGTCCATGCGCGGGTGACGCGGCCCTACTCCCACTCGCTGTCGGACGACGAGCGGCTTTACAAGACCTCCGCCGAGCGCGCCGAGGAAGCGACGCGCGACCCGATTCCCCGCCTGGCGGCGCTGCTGATCGATCTGGGATACGCGACCGAGGCGGAGCTGGCGACCGTCGCGCAGGAAGTGCAGGCGGAGGTCAACGACGCCGCCGACCGGGCGATAGCCGCGGAGAAGCCACGTGCCGACACGGTCAGCCTCTACGTCTATTCGCCCAGCGTCGATCCCGCCTCCGACGCCTTCGACGCCGAGCCCGCGGACGAGGGCAAGCCAGAGACCATGGTGGCGGCCATCAATCGCACGCTGAAGGACGAGATGGCGCGCGATCCCCGCATTGTCGTGTTCGGCGAGGACGTCGCGGACGTGAGCCGGGAGGCCGCGCTCGAGAGCGTGTCGGGAAAGGGAGGGGTCTTCAAGGTCACCCATGGGCTGCAGCGGGCCCACGGCGCGGCGCGGGTCTTCAATTCGCCGCTGGCGGAAGCCGGCATCGTCGGGCGCGCGGTCGGCATGGCGATCCGCGGGATCAAGCCGGTCGTCGAGATCCAGTTCTTCGACTACATCTGGCCGGCGATGATGCAGATGCGCGACGAGATGTCGATGATGCGCTACCGGTCGAACAACGAGTTCGCCTGCCCGATGGTGATCCGGACGGCGATCGGCGGCTATCTCAGGGGCGGGGCGCCGTATCACAGCCAGTCCGGCGAGAGCATCTTCGCCCACTGCCCGGGCATCCGGGTGGTCTACCCGTCGAATGCCCGCGACGCCGCCGGCCTGCTGCGCACCGCGATCCGCTGCGAAGACCCGGTGCTGTTCCTCGAGCACAAGCATCTCTACCGGCAGACCTACAACAAGGGGGAATATCCGGGCCCCGACTACACCATCCCCTTCGGCCGGTCGTCGATCCGCCGCGACGGCAGCGACATGGTCATCCTCACCTGGGGCGCGCTGGTGCAGCGGTCGCTGCTGGCGGCGCAGCAGGCGGAGAAGGACGGCACCAGTGTGATGGTCATCGACCTGCGCACGATCGCCCCGCTCGACTGGGAAGGCATCGCCACTGCGGTCAGGAAGACCAGCCGCGTCCTCATCGCGCACGAGGATCAGCTGACCTGCGGGTTCGGCGCCGAGATTGCGGCGCGGATCGCCGACGAGCTGTTCGATCATCTCGATGCTCCGGTCCGGCGGGTGGCCGCGCTCGACACGCCGGTCGCCTACTATCCGGACCTCGAGGAAGCCATCCTGCCGCAGTCCGCCGACGTGCTGGCCGCAATCCGCGAGCTGGCGCGCTACTGACCAAGGCCCGCGGGCCCACATGACACGCCTCGCTGCGGCCGTCGTGCTTGCGCTCCTGACCGCCGCAGCCGCCGCGCCGGTCGAGGAGCGCGCGTCCATCGGCGGCCTGCCGGCCCATGCCGCCACCGCGCTCGACGAGATTGCCGGCTGTCAGCTCTCTCCCTCCGGCGCC
>JAYTEJ010000033.1:0-4168 GCA_043735365.1 Acidobacteriota bacterium | reverse complement strand
ATTCAGCGCACTCGAGCGCCCCTGCCGCCCTTCGAAGAGGTACTGCAGCCGGACCGGGAAGCCGGCGACGTGTCGCTCGACCACCTGGCGCGTGTCGTCGCCCGAGTTGTTGTCGACGATGATCACGTCCCAGGTGAAGCCGGGCGCGACGCGCAGGCCGGCCAGCGAGCGCAGCGTTTCCTCGAGCAGCGCCGCTCGATTGTAGGTGGCGATGAGCACCGTGGCGTCCATCAGAGCGGCCCTCCGCCGGCCCGCCCGGTGATCGGCTCCGGCGCCGCGCGGCGCGCGGCGCCGGGCTGGAGCAGGCGCCGGATGAGCGCCATCGCCCGCGCCGTGGCCGTGCCCGGCTCGTGAAACATCACGCTGGCGACGCGCTGCCGCTCCCGCGACAACCGGCCCGGTGCGGCGAGCTCCGCTGCTGCGGCCGCCGTCAACTCACCGGCCGTCCCCACTACCCGCGCGGCGCTGCGCAACAGCACTACCTTCTCCGGGTTGATGCGCGCCGCTTCCACCAGCGCAGGGGCATCGAAGATCAGCAGCGGTCGATCGAGCACCATGTACTCGAACCCGACCGAGCTGTGGTCGGTCACCATGAGGTCGGCCGCCGCCAGACTCGGCGCGACATCAGGCCCCTCGAGGTAGGCGATCTGGCCGGGCCGCTCGATCGCCCGCATCCGCGCCCGCCAGTCGATGTTGCCCGAATAGCGCGGATCCGGATCCAGCGACCGGTCGTGCAGCTTGACGATCACGTTGAAGTCGGCGCCGGCGAGCGCGGTGACGATGTCTTCGCCGGCGAGGTGCAGCGACGAGGCGGGGGAGTAGGTCGGCGCGTAGAGCACGGTCGGCCGGCCGGCGGCGAGGCCGTGCGCCGCGCGCACGGCCGCTCCGTCGATGCCGCCCGAAGCCAGGCGATCCAGTTTGGGATAACCGACCAGCGCGGCCTGCGCCGCGGTGACGATCCCGGCCTCCAGGTAGCGTTCCATCCGGTCCCGATTGATGAAGGCGACACGGTCGTAATATTCGAACCCCAGTGGCAGCCCGGTCGGCTTGTCGAGGTCGTATTTGCCGGCGACGCCGTGAAAGAAGTTGATCCGATGGGCACAGCGGCGGAGGCGGGCCGCGGCCCAGGGGTCGGCGTTCAGGTAGAGATCGTAGCGGCGCCACTCCGCTTCGGCGTGCGTCACGAACGGCAGCCCACCGATGAGCGGACGGATGCGGTCGGGATACTCGCTGGTGCAGGCCAGCTCCACATCCGGTTCGGCCCGCAGGGCCTCGCAGATCGGACCCAGAACCGCGACATACACGGGGGTGCGCATCTCGACGAGCACACGGCGGGTAAGGGCCATCCGCCCGACCGCGTGGTCGATCGCATGGCCGATTCTGGTTAGTTTGCGAACGACGCTCACGGCGTATCTCCGGGCCCCGACACGTTCGAGCCCTGTCGCTCGACGTCCGTCCGCCTCGAGCAGAGCTTCATGCAAGACGCCAGCCGAGCTCAGCCGGACGCCGCTGGGATTGAGGCCGGAACCTACTTCGCGGTTGCGGCCGCGGGGGATCCGGCGCGGGAATCCTTCCAGCGCTGCTTCAGGATGCCGGCGAAGAACCACAGCCACACTTCATGATCGAAAGCCCTGACGGGATCGCGGCGAAGCGCCGACCTGACCAAGCCCAAAGTGTTCGAGCCTGCACGGCGGTAGAGGTAGCGCGGCACCCCCGCGATGTGCGGCACCGTGGTGAAATCCAGCGTTGTCTGTTCGGGCGCTTCCATGTCGAGACCCGAACGCTCGTAGAGGAGCGCGCGGCTGATGCCGCGCCAGAAGAACCATCGCCGGAAGTACCGCTTGCACAGCCGCTCGGCCGGGATGATGTGTTCGACCACCATCTCCGGAATGTAGAACCCGCGCACCCCTGCCTGGCGCGCGCGAATGCACCACTCCCGGACTTCCTGGCCGAGCAGCGTCCCCGCCCGTCGGCCGGTCTTGGGATCGAGCAGGCCGGCACGCTCGAAGGCTTCGCGACGGAAGGCCATGTTGACGCCGAGCGGGACGCGATTGCCGAACTCGACCGGCTCGGCACCGTAGTCGAGCAGGGCGATGACCGCCCACTGCTTGCCGCCGTGGTTGGGAATCCAGGCGGGTCGGGGCGCGCCCCAGATGGGCAGCACCTTGCCGCCGACGTAGTCGCACCCCAGCCTGTCGAGGCCCTCCGCGGCGCGGACGAGCCAGTCCGGCGGCACCCGCACGTCGTCGTCCGTGGTCGCAATGATCGCCCCCTGCGCCGCGCGGATGCCGGCGTTGAGGGCGGGGCTGCGGCCCTGTTCCACTTCGAAGAGATAGCGCAGCGGCACCGGGAAGCCGGCAACCGCGGATTCGACCACCTGCCGGGTGTCGTCCGGCGAATTGTTGTCGACCACGATCACTTCCCAGGGGCCGTCCGGCTGCAGTCGCGCCAGGCTGCCGAGCGTGTCGCGAAGGTCGGCTGCCCGCTTGTAGGTCGCGATGACGATCGAGTATTTGATCGCCGTCATGACTATGCAATCCGGTGGCGCGCCAGGCGGCTGAGCGCCAGCCGGACGCGTCTGACGCCATAGAGGCCGGAAAAGATGGTCGGCGTCCAGCGGCTCATCAGACTGGCGACCCTCAGAGCGGCCCCACCGCGGTGGCGGTGAAGCGCGGCCAGATGGCGGCTGGCGGAGGCGAAGTCGCCGGTCTCGATGGCGCCGCGGGCGTCGGCAGCCATGCACTCGGTCTCGAAGCGGGCGATCTGCGCGTCGACGATGGCGAGCTCGTGGGGGCGATCCGCGAAAGCGGGATGAATCTTCCGGTAAACCTCAAGGATTCCCGGGAGCATTCGCAACTCCGAGGCCGAGAGGCTGTCGTCTCGGCGCCGGTAGAAGCCGAGCGGCCGGTCGTTGCGCTGAAAGGTGAAGCCGGCGCAGGCGGCGCGCAGCCAGAAGTCGTAGTCCTCGTTGGTCCTCAGCGCCTCGTCGAAACCGCCGATGGCGTCGTAGACCCGCCGGCGGAAAACCGACATGATGAAGATGGCGGTCTCATCCCGCAGCATCTCCGCCAGCGTCGGCATCGGGCGCACGTCCGGCCAGGGTCTGGCGGGGCGTCCGTCGAGGCTGCTGCCGAGAAAACAGGCGTTGCCGCTGACGATGTCGACGTCTGGGCGGGCGTCAAGGATCGCCAGCTGCGCTTCAAGAAACTGCGGATCCCAGCCGTCGTCGCTGTCGAGAATCGCCAGGTAGCGGCCGCGCGACAACCGCAGGCCGTGATTGCGGGCGGCGGAAATCCCGGCGTTGGCCTGGCGGACGACACGAACGCGGCTGTCGCGGGCGGCCCAGGCCTCGGCAATCGCGGCGCTGCCGTCAGTGGCGCCGTCGTCCACCACCAGCAGCTCGAGATCCGTGAAGGTCTGCGCCAGCACCGACCGAATCGCCTCGCCGATGTACGGCGCGACGTTGTAGGCCGGCATGATCACGCTGACGGCTGGCATCGGGCGTCCCTTCCTGGCTGTGCGGCTGGCGCGGGGTCGAGAGCGATGGCTTGGCAGAGAGCGCTGACCGAACGCGCGGTGGCGCCGCCCGGATCGTGGAAGAGATCGGCAGCGGTGGCGGCGCGCTCGGCGCCGCGCGCCGCCGGGTTGGCCAGCCCCCGCGCCACCGCCGCGATCGCCTCGTTCACCTGCTCCACCGTCTCCGAGACCGAGGCCAGCAGGGCGACGTAGTCCTTGTGAATATTCGCCAGATCGATCAACGCCGGCCGGTGAATGCGGACGATCGGCCGGTCGAGCAGCAGGTATTCGAAACCCGCCGAGCTGTGGTCGGTGATCATCAGGTCGCCGGCCACGAGATAAGGAGAGATGTCGTGGCCGGGCGCGATCACCGCGCGGCCTGGCTTCATCAACGGCGCGAGCCGTGCCACCCAGTCGACGCCGCCCGAATATCGCTGGCGCAGATCTCTCGAACGATCGTGCAGCTTGACGATGACGTTCACCGGCGTGTCGAGCAGCGCGGTGACGAGTTCCACCCCCATCGCATTCAGCGACGAGGCTGGCGACCAGGTCGGCGCGTAGAGCACCGCCGGCAGCGCCGGGTCGAGCCCGAGCGAGCGGAGCACCTGACCGCGCTGGAAGGTGCCGTCGACCAGGCAGTCGGTCTTGGGCA
>JAYTEJ010000032.1:0-10237 GCA_043735365.1 Acidobacteriota bacterium | reverse complement strand
AACAGTGAGCTTTAGCCGCGGTCAAACTTGACCACTGCCTGACCGGGGCGGCAAGTCGACAGTAGAGAAGATGACCGACAACCGCGTCCGGCATCTGCCGGTGATGGAGCGGGACGCGAGCAGTAACGCCCTGCGGCTGTGATTCTCGGATCACCCAGGTTCCGTCAACCCGCGCGGCATCGCTCTTGCACCGGGTGCCGGCTGTATCGTGGCAACACCTTCCCCACTCAACATCACCAAACAATCCAGGTCGATCCCGGACAGTCGGGTATCGCGCCGGCGCGTGAAAATTCGCAGCCGACGAGGAAAATTCCCCACCAACATCACGCCAGCGTGCTGGCACAGAGGCGAGTCATGAAGCGTGTCATCCTCATGCTGGCGGTCCTTCTCGGTATTACCGGGCCCGCCTATGCGGTGCCGTCCTACGCCCGGCAGACCGGAATGACATGTCAGGCCTGCCATACCGTCTTTCCAGAGTTGACGCCTTTCGGCCGGCTCTTCAAGTTGAACGGCTATCAGATCGACAACCTGCCCCAAGTCCAGGGCATCACCGCGTCCAAGGATGCGACGCTGCTGCTCAATCAGATTCCACCGTTGTCGTTCATGTTCCAGGGAGCGCTCACCAGAACGGGCCGGGCGCTGCCGGACTCGGGCCTCCCAGAGGTGGCTGCCCAGAATGGACAGGCGCTGTTCCCCCAGCAGGCGAGCCTTTTCTATGCCGGGCGGATCGCCCCGGGCCTTGGCTCCTTCGTCCAGATCACGTATGACGGGGCGGCTGGCACCGTCGGGTGGGACAACACGGATCTGCGCTACTCACGGCAGCATGGCGGGGTCTACGGCCTCACCTATGGAGTTACGGCCAACAACAATCCGACCGTTCAGGACGTCTGGAACAGCACGCCTGCCTGGCGGAGCCCGTTCGACCAGGGGACAAGTGCCGCCCCCGCGCCCGGGGCCGTCACGCAGATCGACGGAGGCCTTGGCGACCGGGGGGTGGTAGGACTGACCGGCTACGTGTGGCTGAAGAACTCGTTGTATGGGGAGTTCGGCCTGTATCGGTCGGCGCCGCAGGGATTCTCGGTCAACGACGCGGCGGGGCCTCTCGACAGCACGGCGGGCGGCGTGGTCACGGGCGCCGCTCCGTACTGGCGGGTGGCCTACGAACGGCAGTGGCGCATGCAGTCACTGGCGGTGGGGGCCTACGGCATCGCCGCGCGACTGAGCAGTCCGGATCAGCAGGTCGGCCCGCCGCTCGATCGATTCCGCGACGCCGCCGTAGACGCTCAATACCAGTACATCGCAGACCGGCACATTGTTTCAGCTCAGACGACCTACATCCATGAACGCCAGGAGCTCGACGGCGGGGCGGCGCTGGGGCTGGCTGATCATCCCGTCAACACCCTCTCGACCTTCAGGCTGGGGGGCACCTACTACTTCATGCGACGGTACGGCGGGTCTCTCGGAGCGTTCTCGACCACGGGCACGTCGGATGCGCTGCTCTACCAGGCGGCGCCGACGTTCGGCTTCGCCAACAGCAGCCCTGACAGCACGGGGTGGACCGGCGAGATCGATTACGTGCCGTGGCAGAACGTCAAGTTCCTCATGCAGTACGTGGACTACCACAAGTTCAACGGCGCGGGCACGGGCTACGACGGAGCGGGCAGGAACGCGAAGGACAACAACACCCTCTACGTGCTCGGATGGGTCGCCTTCTAGAGCGGAGTGGAAGTGCGACCGATCCGCGGATTGACTTGGACGCGGAGGTAATTATGACGCTGGCTTTCCCCTTGCGGATTCTCGCTCTGACGCTGCTTTCTACGGGGGTTACGGTTTCCGCGCAGCAGCCGGCCGCCGCCAAACTGGCTGCCGACGTCTGCGCGTCATGCCACGGACCGGGCGGCCACAGTGTGTCGCCGGCATTCCCCCGCCTGGCCGGTCAGAACGCCGCGTATCTCGAGGCACAGCTCAAGGCCTTTCGGGACCGCACGCGCGCCGATCCGATGGCGCAGGCGTTCATGTGGGGCATGACCTCACAGTTGAGCGACCAGACGATCGCGGGCCTCGCAGCCTACTTTGCGGCGCAGAAGCCGGCGAAGGCGGCGCCGGGCGATGCGAAGCGCGTCCCGCTGGGAGAGCCGATTTTTCTCCAGGGCATCCCGGCGGCCGGCGTCGCGCCCTGCCAGTCGTGTCACGGACCTCGGGGCGAGGGCAACGCCGTCGAACGCGCCCCCCGCCTCGCGGGGCAGCATCCCGAGTACCTGCTGAAACAGCTCGTGCTGTTCAAGAGCGAGCTGCGCGCCGGAGCGAGCGCCCCGGTGATGCACGGCATCAGCAGCGGCATGACCTTCGACCAGATGTCGGCCGTGTCGGCGTATGCGGCATCGCGCTGACGCCCGGGCCGAATCGGCAGCCGTGTCGGCGCTGTCTGGCGGGTGGAGGCGTGGGCCATCCAGGAATGGCACCCGCACCTCATCGCCAGGCTCGTCTGCATTCCGGGGGTCATGCCCGACGACGCGGTATTCTGGCACGGGCGACGAGAAGGATCAGGCCGAGCTCGACCGTGCCCAGAAGGGTCTCTAACGGCCGGACGCTCGACCAACCCCGGCGATTTGGCGCTTGGCGACGCCTCCTTCTGGCGGTGATACTGGCTCATGTCCAGACGTGATCCGTCCCGGCGTGCATTTCTGAAGACGTCCACCGCATTGGCGGGGATGATCCCGCTGGCGGGCCTGGCGCCTCGGACCGAGCCGGGCGAAGCCGCCGGCCCTCTCGTCGCCTATGTCGGGACCTTCAGCTCGCCGCTGCGCGACACTCTGCCGACACAGGTGGATCTGCCTCCCGGGAACGGCCGTGGCATCCATCTCTTCCAGGTCGATCGGGCGTCCGGCGCGATGACGCCGATGGCGCTCGTCGAGATGGGCACCAGCCCGAGCTGCCTCGCCCGCAACCGAGCGGGCACGCGCCTCTATTCGGCCAACGAGACCGCTCGGATGGGCGACGGCAAGCAGGGGACGATCAGTGCCTTCTCGGTCAACCGGGCCGACGGGCGGCTGACGCTCCTCAACACCGTGGCCTCCGGCGGTGCCGGTCCCACCTATGTCAGCGTCCACCCGGGCGGACGTCACCTGCTGGTGGCCAACTATTTCGGCGGGTCGGTGGCGGTGATCCCGATACTGGCCGACGGCCAGCTTGGTGACGTCTCGGACGTCAAGGTCGATGCCGGCGACATCGGCCCGACGCGAGCGACGCACGCCCCGCCGGGCAGCTTCGCCGTCAGCGGGCACGATCGGACCCACGCCCACATGATCCAGGCCGATCCCTCCGGCCGTTTCGTGCTCCACGCCGATCTGGGCCTCGACAGGATCTTTGTCTGGAAGTTCGACGACCAGCGCGGCGCACTCGCCCCGAACGATCCCTCGTTTGTCTCGCTGCCTACCGGAGACGGACCGCGGCACTTCCATTTCCATCCCAACGGCCGCTGGCTCTATTCGATCCAGGAAGAAGGCTCCACCGTCGTGCTGTTCGACTACGACGCCGCGTCGGGGCGCTTGATCGCGCGGCAGACAATCTCCACCCTGCCGCCAGGGTTTGCCGGCAGCAGTTTCTGTTCCGAGATTGTCGTCTCCGCCGACGGGCGGCACGTCTACGCGGGCAACCGCCTGCACGACAGCATCGCGATCTTTTCGGTTGCCGCCGACGGCCGGCTGGCGTACGTCGGCGAAGAATGGACGCGGGGGAACTATCCGCGCAGTTTCGCCTTCGGTCCGGCGGGGCGGTTCCTGTACTGCTGCAACCAACGCGCCGATGCAGTGACCGTCTTCCGCGTCAATCGCGCGACAGGCGCGCTCTCTTTCACCGGCCACTACGTCCCGGTCGGCAACCCGTCGATCGTTGTCTTTCTTGATCTCGGGTAACCGGACGACGCCGACGCGGCATAATGTATCCGCGAGCTGGAACCACCTGACGCGGAGACCCCGATGAAACTGCTACGACTGGCGCTGGCGGCGGCGATGGCTGCGGCGTGGGCGGCGCCGGCCGGCGCCCAGCGCTACACCGCGACCCGGAACGGCGACGTCGTCGAACTGGCCGACACCAGCGCCCGGATGAACGCCTCCGTCGTCTGGAGCATGTGCGATGCCTGGCGTATCCAGGTCAAGGGCCACGACCTGGTGCGGACGGCGGCAACCCTGGCCGAGTTCCAGGACCGGCCCGGCTTCAACGGTATTCCGCTGCTCGCGCCGTTCGCCAACCGCCTCGACGACACGGCGTTCTACGCCAACGGCCGCAAGTACAGCTTCGATCTCGAGCTCGGGAACGTGCGCGGGCCGATTCCGCAAACCGGCTATGTCAACGGCTCGAAGGCCTGGGTGCTCGTTGAAGCCAGGGCCGACCAGCGCAGCGCATGGGTGACGTGCCGGCTGGACTTCTACAAAGAGCCGCTCTACATGGCGCAGTTCCCATTCGCCCACACGATCACGATGACCTACCGCGTCTCGGACGGCGCCCTCGAAGTGCACACCAGGCTCGACAACCTGAGCACCGAGCCGATGCCGGTGGCCATCGGGTTCCACCCGATCTTCGAGCTGCCGGACGGCAATCGCGACGACTGGACGGTGTCGCTCGACGCCAGGACACACTGGATCGAGATTCCGCAGCGGCTGCCGACGGGCGAGACCCAGCCGATCGAGAACTTCTTCGGATCGGGCCGGACGGCCATTCAGCTGAAGAAGTACGCCCTGATCGATGACGTCTTCACCGATCTCGTTCGCGACGCGAACGGCCGCGCCACCATGAAATTGATGTTCAACGGCAAGGAGCTCCACGCCATCCTCGGGCCGAAGTTCAAGACGGTGCTGGCGTGGTCCACCCCGCTGTCGTCTGGCGGCGGCGGTCGCGGGGGTGGAAACCGCGCGGGTGGCGCCCCGGGGCCCGGCGCAGGCCGCGGCGGCGGCCAGGGCGCGCCATCGGCACCGGCTGCGCCGTCAGGGCCGTTTGCCGTCGATCCGGCCCAGGGCGTGAAGGTGGCGCCGCCGGCGGTTTCCCCGGCCGAGGGCGCCCCGGCGCCAACCGGCAAGGGGTTCATCGCCTTCGAACCGATGGCCGCGATCACCAACGCGCTGAACCTGGCCAACCAGGGCGTCTACAAGGACCTGCAGAGCATTGCGCCGGGCGGCTCCTGGGAAGAGAGCTTCTGGATTACGACCAAGGGGTACTGAGTGGTCAGGCGAGCGCCTGTCTGACCACCGCGCGAATCTTGTCGAGCCCGGTTTTCAGATTCAGGTCGGCGCTTTTCGTCCAGTAGTCCTTGTTGAAGAGCTCCAGCGAGAAGTAGCCGCGGAAGCCGTTGTCGCGCATGTCGCGGAGGATCTGCGGGAACGGCGCCACGCCGTCGCCGGGATAGACGCGGTTGCCGTCATTCAACATTGACGACTCGGCGGCCTGCGGATAATCGTTGATGTGCATCACGTGCAGCGCGCCGCCGTTGATCTGACTGAGGCTGGCGAACGGCGTCCCGCTCTTATAGATGTGGAACACGTCGAGCAGCAGGCTGGCGTCGGCGCGGCCGGCCGCGACGGTGACGTAGATGCCGTTTCGCAGCGGCCCGAGCAGCGGGTGCGTCCCCCATAGTTCGAGCAGCGGCTGCACGCCCGTCTTCTCTCCCAGCTCCAGCGCCTCGCGATAGTACCTGGCGGCGTTGTCGAGGCTGACGGCGGCGCGGTTGTTGCCCGGCGGCAGCGCGATCCGCGTACCGCCGATCTGCGCCACCTTGTCCATGTCCACCTTGAGCCGTTCCATCGACGCGGCGCGCTGCGTGTCGTCGTCCGTCAGCACCGCGTTGAACGCGATGAGGTTGGCGACCGTGAGCCCGGCGTCGGCGATCCGCCGGCCGAGGTCCTTGAGGCTGCCGCCGCTTTTGGTATAGGCGTCGAGCTCGCTGACCCACGGCTCAATCGCATCGAAGCCGGCCTTCCCGGCTGCCGCCACGACCTGCGCGATGTCGAGATTGTTGCCCCTGATCGTACTGGTGTTGAGACAGTAGCCGAAGGGCTCGCTGGCCGGACGCTGGCGTGGCTTCGGCTGAACCTTCGCGGCTCCCTGCCACGCACTGGCAGTAACGGCGCCCAGAGACCCAACCACAGTTCCGAGAACTTCTCGACGTGACCACTGCATGCCGCGGCTCCTGACTCTCGAGGGTGACCGTTCCTCTGAACGCGCCATATCGTATCTCGTCGAGTGCGTCCGCGCTTCTCCCCGCCCAGAGATAGTGCGCCTGAGCCAGATTCTTTCACGACCGGGGAACGCCTCGGCGTCCGCGAACGAATCCGGCATGGGATCGGAGCGTTGCACAGCAGTCGGCGAATGGTCTAGGATTGGCGCCACGTGAGACGTCTTCTCCGCTGGGTCGGCATCCTCGCCCTCATCCTTATCGTCGCCGGCGTCGGCCTGATAGCCTACGTCTTCGTCGCGTCGTCGCGCCTGATGGCGCGCACCTACCCGCTCCCGACCCCGCCCGCGGTCGCTGTCCGATCGGATCCGGCATCGCTGGCCCGCGGCAAGTATCTCGTCGAGCGGGTGGCGATCTGCGCCGAGTGCCACGGCGAAGACCTCGGCGGGAGGGTCGTCGTGGACGAGTTCGCGAGGGGCCGCCTGGTCTCTGCCAACCTGACCCGCGGCCGCGGTGGCATCGGCGCGGTGCGATCCAACGAGGATCTGGTGCGCTCGATCGTGCACGGGATCAAGCCGGATGGGCACTCGGTCATCTTCATGCCGTCGAACGACTTCCAGACCTCCGAGGAAGACCTTGGCGCGATTCTTGGCTACATCAGGTCGATGCCGCCCGTCGATCGCGAGCTGCCGACGACCGCACCGGGTCCCCTGGCCCGGGCTCTCGGGTTGATGGGCGCCTTCCCCCTGGCCGCGGCGTCCATGATCGATCATGCCCACGTGACGCTGGCGGCGGCGCCGGCGCCCGGCGACCCCGCGGCGTCGGGCGCCTACCTGGTGTCCACGGCCGGCTGCCGCGGCTGTCACACCGCCGACTTCACGGGCGGCGGCGGGCCGCCCCCCGGCGCGGGCAACATCACCCCAATCGGCATCGGCGACTGGACGGAGCCGCAGTTCATGACCGCCCTCCGCGAACACCGTCGCCCCAACGGCACCACCATCGACGAGGCCATGCCGCGGCTCTACGGGCAGATGTCGGACGAGGACCTCGATGCGATCTTCGCCTTCCTGAGGACACTCCCGCCGGCCGGCGCGAAGACCGTTAATCAGAACAAGTCGCGCTGACCGTCGCCGTGGGGCTGCCCGGTGCCGTCGTGGGCTGGCACGAAATAGTGGACTGTCGAAACTGAACTGTGGTGAACAACCGCCGCGCCATGATGGCCCGGGCGGACGCAATCGGGGCCGCGCGGTGATCGTGCGGGCGCCTGATCGCAAGGAGCGACCGATGGTGACGAAGACGCTTACGTGGTTGGCGGTCGGCGTGGCGGTGTTGGTCAGCGGCGTCGCGCTCGGCGGCGTGGTCCGCGCGCAGGCCGAGACGCGAGTGTTCGAGCTGCGCACCTACACCGCCCCCGAGGGCAAGCTTGGCGATCTGGACAAGCGGTTTCGCGATCACACCATCCGGATCTTCAAGAAGCACGGGATGGAGAGCATCGGCTACTGGCACCCGCAGGACGCGCCGGATTCGCAGAACACGATCATCTACATCCTGGCGCACCCGAGCCGCGAGGCGGCGAAGAAGAACTGGGCCGAGTTCTCGGCCGATCCGGAATGGCAGAAGGTCAGCGCCGAGTCGCAGGCGAACGGAAAAATCGTCTCGAAGGCGGTCTCGGTGTTCATGGAGCCGACCGACTACTCGCCGCTCAGGTAGGCGGAGGACGACCTCCGTTATTGCTGCGCTTGCCGGGAGAGCAGCGCCGTGGACGTGAGCACGACCAGGACGATATCCCCTTCTCCAGAGACGGGCGGAAGATCGCGACCGCGCCGCCGCATCTGCGCCGAGGTCGTCGCCGCAGATGCGGTGCTCGACAGGCGCGACTGCAGTGCCCGGGGGGCTCGGCCGCGCTCAATGCTGGCGGCAGAACGCAGTGCGTGGGTTCCGTCCCGAAGGCAATTGGAGGCTTTCGATGAGTCTGTCTCTCGACCGCCGCGGGTTCTTTCGCGGCGCACTGATTGCGCCCTTCATGGCACAGGGGGTTTCGGCACGCGCGCCCGGTGTTCCGCCCGTCCCGCGAGCAGGCGGGCCGTATCTGAAGCCTGCTCTCAATGTGTTCTCATTCCTGGAACTGCTCAACGCGAATCTCAAAGACTCCAAGTCGGGGATTGATCTCTTCGGCGTGTGCGACTTTGCAGCGAAGCTGAACATGGACGCCGTAGACCTCACCGGCTACTTTTCCCCCGGGTATCCAACCGCTCCTGACGACCGCTTCGTCAATCGGATTAAACGCCACACGCAGCGGCTTGGCCTGGACATCAGCGGCACGGGCGTGCGAAACGACTTCGCAACGGCCGACAAGGACGCGCGTGCCGCCGGTGTGAAGTTGACGAAAGAGTGGAGCGAAGTCGCCGCCCGCCTTGGGGCCCCAGTCATCCGCGTGTTCGCCGGCCCCCAACCGCCGCACAAGGACTGGCAGACCGCCTCCGGTGGTGCCAAACGAGAAGATGTCGAAGCATGGATGGCCGAGTCCTTGCGGGCGTGTGCCGAACACGGAGAGAAGTTCGGCGTCCAAGTCGCCGTCCAGAATCACGGCGACTTCCTGAGTTCTGGGCCGGAACATCTGAGCCTACTCAAGCGCGTCGATCACGAGTGGTGTGGCGCGCTGGCGGACACCGGCAAATACCTGACGGAGGACCCGTACGTGGACATCAAGATGATGGTGCCGCACGCCACCAACTGGCAAATCAAGGAAACCCTCGGCAGTTCGACGAACTCGCCGCCAACAGACTACAAGAAACTCGTCCGAATCATCCACGACGGCGGGTATCGGGGCTACCTTCCGATCGAGACGCTCTCGATGGGCCGGAAAAACGACGACCCCGCTTCAGAAGTTGCCAGGGTGCTGACCGAACTTCGCGCCGCGATCGCCGCGGTCAAGTGATATAGCTTGACGCAGATCGACGTCGCGGAGCCGATGGAACCGTTCACGAAGCGTCAGGGTCAGTATTTGGCGTCTATTGCGGCCTCGACGAAGCTGAATCGACGCCCGCCCAGCGCCGCTGTTGCGGCCCGGGATCCTTCAGCCATGAGATCCCCACCCTGCGTCCTGGCGATCAACGGCGGGTCGTCGAGCCTCCGGTTCGCGCTCTATGAGGCTGGCGATCCGCCCGAGCGGCGGCTCGACGGCAAGATCGAACGCATCGGGCTCCCCGGCACGAACCTGACCGTCAACGATCCGGCGGCCCCGCAGCTGGTGCGTCGTCTCGGCAGCGGCAACCACCGCCGCGCCGTCGAGTTCCTGCTCGACTGGCTCGACGCGCACCCGCTGTTTGGGTCGATCACGGCCGTCGGCCACCGTATCGTCCATGGCATGGCCCACACCCGGCCGGCGCGCATCACGCCGACGCTCCTCGCGGAGCTCCGCCGCATCACGCCCTACGCGCCCGAACATCTCCCGCGCGAGATCGCCGTCATCGACGCGTTCACCCGGCGCCATCCGCGGCTGCCCCAGGTCGCGTGCTTCGACACCGCCTTTCACCGGACCCTCCCTCGCGTCGCCAGGCTGCTGCCGATCCCCAGGCGCTACGCGGTTCGCGGGGTCGAGCGCTACGGCTTTCACGGTCTCTCATACGCCTACCTGATGGAGGAACTCGGCCGGCTCGATCCCGCCGCCGCCGCGGGGCGCGTGATTCTCGCGCACCTCGGCAACGGCGCCAGCCTTGCGGCCGTCCGCGACGGCGAGAGCGTGGACACCAGCATGGGCTTCACCCCCGCGGCCGGCCTGGTGATGAGCACGCGCACCGGAGACCTGGATCCCGGGGTCGCGTATTACCTGGCGCGCACCGCACGCATGACGCCGGCGCGGTTCCAGCGGATGGTGAACAACGAATCGGGCCTGATCGGGGTCTCGGGCACCAGCTCCGACATTCGCGACCTGCTCGCGCGGGAGAACCGCGACGCGCGGGCGCGGGACGCGGTGGCGCTGTTCTGTTATCAGGCGGCCAAGTGGATCGGCGCCTTTGCCGCCGCGCTCGGCGGGCTCGACACCCTCGCCTTCAGCGCCGGCATCGGCGA
>JAYTEJ010000031.1:0-3415 GCA_043735365.1 Acidobacteriota bacterium | reverse complement strand
CGGTGACCCTGGCGGCGCTGCCACGCCGGGCGATCATCGTCGAAGGCATTTTGATCTTCTCCGATTCGGCGCTGCGGGCGCTCATGGACATCAAGGTGTTCGTCGATGCCGACGACGACACCCGGTTCATCCGGCGGCTGCAGCGCGATATCGCCGACCGCGGGCGGACGGTGGCCTCGGTGATCGACCAGTACCTGGGGACGGTGAAGCCGATGCACCTCGAGTTCGTGGAGCCGAGCAAGCGCTACGCCGACATCATCATTCCGCTCGGCGGTCACAACGCTGTCGGCATCGACATGCTGTTGACCCTGATTCGCAGCCTGGCGGCGCGGTAGGCCGGCAAGCGCTCATGGCTCCCGCGACCCTGCCGCCGGCCCCCACCGCGGCGCGGCGCGCCCGCGGCCGCTGGGCCGTCGCGGCGCTGGCCTGCCTGATGCTCGCGATCGTCCACACCTGGCCGCTCGTCACGGCGCCGGCGACGCTGTCTCGCAACGACAACGGCGACGCCCAGTTGAACGAGTGGATCATGGCGTGGGTCGCGCACCAGCTGCCGCGCGCGCCGGCGCAGCTGTTCCAGGCCAATATCTTCTATCCCGCCCGCGACGTGCTCGCCTTTTCAGAGCCGCTGATCGTGCCGGCGCTGCTCGCCGCGCCGGTGGCGTGGCTGGGCGGATCGCCGGTGCTGGCGGCCAACTTGATGATCGTGGCGGGGCTGGCGCTGACCGCGTTGGCCGGCTACACGCTGATGTACCGGTGGAGCGGCGACAGCCTCGCCGCGATGCTGACGGGCTCCGCCTTCGCCTTCAACACCCACACGCTGACGCGGCTGGCGCACGTCCAGGGGCTGCATCTGTATGGGCTGCCGCTGGCGCTGCTGGCCGCCGACCGGCTGGTGACCAGTCCGCGGACGCGCGACGCGCTGTGGCTGGCGGGCTGGATGGCGATTATGGCCTATACCTCGGGCTACCTGCTGGTGTTCGGCGCCGTGATGACGGCGGTGGTGCTGGCGACACGCGTCGGCGACTGGCTGGGGCAGTGGCGCGCCGTGCTGCCGCGCCTGGCCCTGGCGGTAGCGGCGGCGGCGGTCGCGATCGCCCCCCTGTGGCTGCCCTACCGCCGCGCCGCCATCGAGCAGGGCATGGTGCGGACGCTCGACGGGGTTGCCGACTATTCGGCGTCGCTCCGCGGCTACCTGGCGGCAAGCGGGACGATCCACCTCACGGCCTGGAGCCACCGGTTCTTCGTGGACCCGGTGGACAGCTTCTTCCCCGGCATCGCCGTGCTGGCGCTCGCGCTGGCGGCGGTATGGTCGGCCTGGCGC
The DNA here is from genome assembly GCA_043735365.1 of Acidobacteriota bacterium. GTDB lineage: Bacteria > Acidobacteriota > Vicinamibacteria > Vicinamibacterales > 2-12-FULL-66-21 > JALZOC01. Next base: position 2,094 of record JAYTEJ010000031.1, on the reverse strand, counting down.
GAGGCGCCCCGGCATCGTCCCGAGACGGTGATGACACGGCGCCGCGTCGGGATGCTGCTGGGGCTGGCGGCGGTCGGCCTGCTGCTGTCGCTAGGCACGCGGACCCCGATCTACGGGTGGGTCTATGCCGTCTTCCCGCCGATGCACGGCCTGCGGGCGGCCGCGCGCTTCGGCAATCTTTTCCTGCTGGCGCTGGCGGTACTGGCGGGGCTCGGCGCCGCCGCCATCCGCGCCCGGCATCAGGGATCGCGCCGCGTCGTGGCGTGGACGGTCGTGATCGTGGCGGTGGTGAATGCTGAAGCGCTTCGGGCGCCGATTCATTACCGCCGCTTCACCGGCGTGCCGCACATCTACTCGCTGCTGGCGGCGGAGCCGCGGGTGGTGCTGGCCGAGGTGCCCTTCTACCCGCGACAGGCCGCCTTCGAGAATGCCGAGTACGTCCTCAATTCCACCGCCCACTGGCGGCCGCTGATGAACGGCTACAGCGGCTATACGCCCGCTTCGTATACGGCGTATGCCGATGTCTTCTGGTATTTTCCCAGGGACTACGCCGTGCAGGCGATGCGCCGCGCCGGCGTGACCCACGTCATGGTGCATCCCTCGCGGTTCGGCCACGAGGCCGCGGACGTGATCGAGGAGATCGGCCGACACCCCGAGCTCGAGCTGATGGCCGTCGGCAGCGGCGGCATCCGCCTGTATCGTTTCCACTGAGGTTCCACGCATGCGCACCTTTGCCGAGCTCCGCTCCGACGCCGACATCGCCCGCGCCTTTCCACTGATGGCGGCGCTGCGCGAGCGCATCGGCGCCGAGACGTTCGCCGCCGAAGTGCGGCGGCAGCAGTGCCAGGGCTACGAGTTGATTGGCGCGTTCGAGGACGGCGCCCTGGTGGCGCTGGCCGGAGTGCGCCGGACCCACACCCTGTCGCGCGGGGAACACGTCTTCGTCGACGATCTGGTCACCGAGGAGCAGGCGCGGGGACGCGGCCACGGCGCGGCGCTGCTCCGCTGGGTCGCGGCCCGCGCCGCCGCGGAGGGCATCACCCGGCTGCATCTCGACAGCCGCCTCTCCGCGCGCGGTTTCTACCAGCAGGCGGGATTCACCTTCCAGACCTCCATCCCCTGCTGGGTCGACATCCCTAAATTCCTTGCGGAACCTCCGGGCGTCCTGTAATCTTGAGGCGTCAGTAGAAGTTTAGCCGCCTGCTTTTGCCTCCCGCTGCAGAGCCGACCGAGTTCACCTCGCTCCCCTCAGCCCGAGCACGCCGAAGCGACAGGAGTGGACACCCACTCATTTCCTAAGCTTCCTCAATCAGATGCGGACACGGATCCGCAGGCCGGCGGGCGTCAGCCGGGTAGAGCAGGAGCAATCAGCATGGGTCGCAAGTTATACGTCGGCAATCTTCCCTACTCGATCGGGGAGGCGGAGCTGCAGGAGCTGTTCGCGAAGGCGGGCAATGTGGAAACGGTCCGCGTCATGCGCGACATGGCCACTGGCCGCGCGCGGGGCTTCGCCTTCGTCGAGATGGCGACGGATGAAGAGGCGCAGAAGGCCGTGACCGAATTCAACGAATACGAGCTCGGCGGCCGCGCACTCGCGGTCAACGAAGCACGGCCCAAGCCGGAGCATTCGGGCGGCGGCGGATTTGGCGGCGGCCGCGGCCGCGGCGGCAGTGGTGGTGGTGGCGGCGGCGGCGGACGGGGCGGCGGGCGCGAGCCGCGCTGGTAGCCTCCGCGGGCCATCCGTCCACGCGGACGGTCCCTGCCCACGGCTTCTCGACAACGCCAGCCGGCAACGGCTGGCGTTTTTATTAGCCGGTCGATCCGAAGCCGCCGCGCGACGGCGTCGAGATCCCGGTTGTCTCCTGCCACTCGACGCGCGGCGCCGCCAGGATCAGTCCCTGCGCGATCCGATCCCCAGCCGTCACCGTGACCGCGGTCGGCCGGATGTTGAGCACCGCGATCTTCACTTCGTCATGCTCGCCGCAGTAATCGGAGTCCACCACCCCCATGCCGTTCGCCACCATCAGCCCGCGCTTGAGCGGCGTGCTGCTGCGCGCCAGGATGGCGAGGAACATCCCACGGGGCACGGTCACG
>JAYTEJ010000030.1:0-8222 GCA_043735365.1 Acidobacteriota bacterium | reverse complement strand
ATTTGTTCATAGGATGATTACGCTGTGGCGGCCTCTGGCGGCGCCCCTCGCTCCAGGAGTCTCGGGTTATGTCAGCTTCCAGCCCTGGCGGTAGTCGCGCGCCAGGAACTCGTTCGGGTCGATCGTATTATTGCCGTTGCGGATGCGATTGGTGACGCGCGCCTGCGCGCCGTCGTAGTGGATCTTGCCGCCGGCGCGGAGCGAGACGATGCCGAGGAGCATGACCTCGGTGAGCCGTGCCGCGTATTCGAACGGGCTCGAGATCGGCGCCTTGCCCTTGATCGCCTCGACCCAGTTCATCTCGTGCTCTTCGTGCGCCACCCGCGGCAGCACGGTCTTCGGCGCGCCGTAGGAGTCGTGCAGCGACTGCGGCAGCAGCCGCGGGTTCAGCCCGTAGGTCTCCTGCAGCATCTTGCCCTTGCTGCCGATGTAGAGGATCCCTCCCTCACCGTTCAGCTTCTCGGTGCCGATCTCCTCCGGCGTCGGCGGGTTGAAGCCGCCGTCGTACCACGTCAGCCGCACCGGCGGCTTGCTGCCGCGCGCCGCGAACTCGTAATAAGTCTTGGTCGCGCTCGGGTAGCAGACGCCGTTGAACGGCGTCGACAGCGTCTCGATGGTGGTCGGCATGCCGAGATCGAGCGACCAGAAGGGATGATCGATGAGGTGCGCGCCCATGTCGCCGAGCGCGCCCTGCCCCCAGTCCACCCAGCCGCGCCAGCTGTGCGGATGGTAGAGCGGGTGGTACTCGGTCTCCGGCGACACGCCGAGGAAGAGGTCCCAGTCGAGGCCGTCCGGAATCGGATAGTTGCCGGCCAGCGCCCCGGCCAGCCGCGCTTCGACGCCCGGCCCGTTCCAGGCCAGCGGACGCTGCGGGTTCTGCGGCGGCAGCGCCGCCGGACGCGGAATGCCCTGTGGCCAGTAGCCGAGCGGGCGATTGGTCCAGACGTGGACCTCGCGGACGTCGCCGATGGCACCGCCGGTGATGTACTCGTAGCCGAGCCGGGCGCCGTCGGTCGAGTGCCCCTGGTTGCCCATCTGGGTGACGACCCCTGTCGCTTTGGCTCTCGCCGCCAGATGGCGCGCCTCCTGCACCGACCAGCACAGCGGCTTCTGCACGTAGACGTGCTTGCCGGCGTCCATCGCCGCCGATCCGATCGCGGCGTGCATGTGATCGGGCGTGGCGACGACGACGGCGTCGATGTCTTTCTGCTTCTCGAGCATCCGGCGGTAATCCTTGTGCCGCTGTACCTTCGGCAGCTGCACGTCGAGGAACCGCGTCATGTTGTCGCGCGTGTTCTGCGGCGCTCGCCGGGCGTTGGCCTCGAGCTGCGCCGCGGTCCGGGTTTTCGGCGGCGCCGGCGGCGCCCCCTGCAGCCTTGCCAGGTCCGTCTTGTAGGTCGCGAACCGGTTAGCGACCAGGGCATCGTCGATGTCGCAGATGGCGACGATGTTCTGGCTCATGAGGTTGCGGGTGTTGGACCCGCCCATGCCGCCGATGCCGACGGTGGCGATGTTGACGGTGTCGCTCGGCGCCTGGAAGCCGCGTCCGAGCACGTGCCGCGGCACGATCGTCAGCCCCGCGCCGGTGGCGGCGGCGGTGCGCACGAAGGTTCGCCGCGAGATGTCGTTACGTGATGCCGGCTGGTCGTCGTCGCGGTCGCTCATGATGTGCCCTCGAGAGGTCGTACGTGAATCAGGCGCCCGCGGTCCGGCCCTGACAGCAAAATGCGCGCGACGCACGATCCGGTACGCCGCGCGCGGTGTCGAGGGCGCGGCGCCCGGAAGCCGGGCGCCGCGCCCCGCGGTTACGTGAGCTTGAAGCCGGGCCGGTACCCGCGCGTCAGGAACTCGTTCGGATCGACGGTGTTGTTGCCGTTCTTCACCGAGCTGGTCACCCGCCCCGCGGCGCCGTCGTAGGCGATCTTGCCACCGGCGCGCAGCGACACGACTCCGAGCAGCATCACTTCGACGAGCCGGGCGGCATAGGAGAACGGGCTGGAAATCTCTGCCTTGCCCTTGATCGCCTCCGCCCAGTTCATCTCGTGCTCCTCGTGGACGATCCGCGCCAGCTTCTGCTTTGGATCGCCGAACGAGTCGTGCAGCGACTGCGGCAGCAGCCGCGGATTGAGGCCGTAGGTGTCCTGCAGCATCTTGCCCTTGCTGCCGATGTAGAGCACGCCCCCCTCGCCGTTGAGCTTCTCGTCGCCGATTTCCTCCGGCTTGGGCGGATTGAATCCGCCGTCGTACCAGGTCATCTTCACCGCCGGCATCTTCCCCCTGGCGGCGAACTGGTAGTAGGTCGTCGTCGCACTCGGGTAGGAGGCGCCGTTGAACGGTGTCGAGATGGTCTCGATCTCGATCGGCATGCCGAGGTCGAGCCCCCAGAACGGATGGTCGATGAGGTGGGCGCCCATGTCGCCGAGCGCTCCCTGGCCCCAGTCCACCCAGCCGCGCCAGTTGAAGGGATGGTAAATGGGGTGATACTCGACTTCCGGGGCGACGCCCAGGAACAGGTCCCAGGACAGGCCGTCCGGCACCGGATAGTTGCCCGCCAGAGCGGCCGCGAGCCGCGCGTCGACGCCGGCGCCGTTCCAGCGCAGCGGGCGCTGCGGGTTCTCGGGCGGCAGCGGGGCGGGACGGGGAATGCCCTGCGGCCAGTAGCCGAGCGGGCGGTTGGTCCAGACATGGACCTCGCGGATGTCGCCGATCGCGCCCGCCGCCAGGTACTCCTGGCCGGTCCGCGCGCCGTCGGTCGAGTGCCCCTGGTTGCCCATCTGGGTGACGATCTTGCTGTTGGCCTTGGCCTTCTGCGCGAGCTGGCGTGCTTCGTGGACCGACCAGCAGAGCGGCTTCTGGCAGTAGACATGTTTGCCAAGATCCATTGCCGCGAGCGCAATCGGCGCGTGCATGTGGTCGGGGGTCGCGATGATGACGCCGTCGATGTCCTTCTGCTTCTCGAGCATCTCGCGGTAATCCTTGTACCGCGTCAGCTTCGGCATCTGCTGATCGACGAACTTGCGCGTGTTGGCGGTCACGTCGGTGGCCGGCCGCTTGGCGTTGGCCTCGAGCTGCGCCTTCGACGGATTCCGGCGGCGCTGCTGGCCGGCACCGGCGCCGCCCGCCGCGCTCGCGGCCGCCTTGGCGCGCGCCAGGGCGTTGTCGAGCAGGCTGTAATCCACGTCGCAGATGGCGACGATGTTCTCGCTCATCAGATTGCGGGTATTGACGAATCCCTGACCGTTGATGCCGACGGTGGCGATGTTCAGGGTGTCGCTGGGCGCCTGGAGACCGCGGCCGAGCACGTGGCGCGGCACGATCGTGAAGGCAGCGCCGGTCGCCGCCACCGTGGTCACGAATTTGCGCCTGCTGATGCCGGGCGTCCGGCCGTCTTTCTGATCGCTCATGATCTCCCCCCTCGGAGCGTGTTGTACCAAAGGGACATTCGCACGTCCGGCCCGCGCCGGTCAAGCGTGGCCCGGGAGTTGCTCGTCACGGATTGATGCGTCCGACCGCCCTCGCTGTCGTCCTCACCCTGGCCATCCCGGCGCCGGCCCCGACCGTGGCCTCCGCCGCCGACCGCGACCCCTCGCTCAAAACCGTTCTCGCCAGGGCCGCCGACTACACGGCGCGCTACCTCGAGGCGCTCACCACCATCGTCGCCGAGGAGCACTACGTGCAGCGCACCATGCCGGACGGCGGCGGCCGCCCGCCCCTGCCCGGCCCGCATCCCGGCGCCGCCGAACGGCTGCTGCGCTCGGACTTCGTCGTCGTCCCCGGGCTCGGCTCCGGCAGCCCCTGGCTGGGGGTGCGGGAAGTGCTCGAGATCGACGGCCGCCCGGTCGAAGGGGAACACGGCCGGCTCGAGGCCTTGATGCGGGAGGGTGGCGCGGGGACGGCGGCGCGGCTGCGGGCGCTGGCCGACGCCCAGGCCCGCTTCAACCTCGGCGACCTCTACCGGACGATTAACGTGCCGACGCTGGCCCTCGAGTTCCTGCTGCGCCAGCGCCAGGGACGGTTTCGCTTCAAGCGATCGGGAGATGCCGACTGGCATGGCAGCCGTGCCTGGACGATCACCTTCAACGAGCGCGCCCGTCCGACGCTGATCCGCACGCCGGAAGGGCGCGACGTCACGTCGGAAGGCGTCTTCTGGATCGACCCCGAATCGGGCGCCGTCCTGCGGACCGAGCTTCGCGCCGGCGGCGGCCAGCTTCGCGGGCTGCGATCGCTGATTCTGGTCAGCTACGCCAGGCACGAGCGTTTCGACATGCTGCTGCCCGACGACATGAACGAGCTCTACGTCGCCCGGAGCACCCGGATCGAAGCCCACGCCACCTACGGACGGTTTCGCCGGTTCGAGACCGACATCCGGATCCGGTAACCGCGTTATCGCACCGCGAAGAGCAGCCGCGGGAACGCGAACTTGCCCGAGACCGCGTCGATGATGTTGATCTGGCAGGTGTAGATGCCGGGCGTGAAGGCATCGGCCGGCACCTCGAACTGGAACAGCGCCGCATGCCGCGCCGGCACGTCAACGGTGGTGCGCTCGACCACCGGGGTCTCGAACACCTTCACCTTGCCGCGGTAGAAGGCCAGGCTGGTGCGAATCTCCGGAGGCGCCGCCCCGGTCTGCGCCGCGTCGTAGACCTCGTAGTAGAAGAACAGCTTCTGGTCGCGGCCGACGACGCGGGTGAGGTTGGGCAGGAGCTGGAGCCCGTCGCGCACGAGCGGATTGTCGGTCCGGCCCCTGGCCGCGGGCTCGAGTTGGGTGCTGAGGATGACCGAGCTGACCTTCATCGCTGCCTGCTTGAGCTCCGGGACGACGATGGCGGACTCGAACGAGCCCATCTGCCCGGTGGCGTTCTCGCGGACGACGACCTTCACCGAGAAGCGCCCGGGCGGGAGCACCACGCCCGACTGGTAGAGGATCTGTTTGCCGGCGAGGGTCTTGCCGGTGCCCGGCGGAAACTTGAGCGTCTCGCGGAAGCGGCCGACCGGAAAGTTGCGCTCGTCGCGGACCAGGCCGAGGACGTCGAGCGACACCGGTACCGTCTCGCTGGTGACCGGGACGGCGGAGCCCGGCACGGTCAGCGCCACCGGCACGTAGTAGCGGTCCGCCGCCAGGCGGAACCAGCCGCCCGAGACCAGCACCGGCAGATCGGTGGCCGACACCGCGGCGAACATCTGCTCGTCGAGCTGCGCCTCGCGGTCGGTCTTCGAGGTGTGGGTGAAATCGCGGTCGGCGTAATATCCGGCCCGCGCCTCGACCTTGTAGGCGAGCCCCTTCCGCAGGCGGATCTGGATGCGCCGGAAGCGGCCGTCCGTGGTGGTGTTGGTGCTGCTGTAGCCGAGGAGGTAATACGCCGACATGTCGCGCTGGACGCGATCGAACGCTTCGCCGAGGTCGTTCGAATCGGTGAAGGCGCGGCCGCCGGTGTCGGCGGCGAGCGATGTGAGGGTGTCCTGCGAGGAGGCGAGCTGCTCGTACTGCTGCGCCATCCCGCGTCCGGAGAAGAGCGCCGAGCCGCGCCCGCTCGCCTGGCGCGCGTCCCCTCCGGGCACCACCGCCTGCAGGCCGCGGGTGTCGACGGCGTAGATGGCGACGTTGGCCCGTACCGCGGCGTTGATCGCGGATCGCAGCTCGACCTGGTTGTCCTGGCCGCTGCGCTGCATCCCGGCGCTGAAGTAGAGGATCGCCTTCTTCTGCTCGATCGGCTGCAGCGCCTCTGCGAGCGTTCGCAGTGCCCGCAGCCGGACGTCGTTGTTGAACATGTCGAGCTCGGCCGCCTCGGTGCTGGCGGGCTGGTCGTCGGCAGCGCCCGCCTCGTCGGTCGCGACGGTGGACGCCACGGCGGTGTCGGTGGCGGTGCCTTCGGTGACTGCGAGCCTGCCGAGCGCGGCCGACACCGCGGCGCGGTCGGCGGTGAAGTCGGTGAGCACGTCGAGGGTGGCGCCGATGGTGGCGACCGCCACCAGGTCGGCGGCGGTCATCTGGCCGTCCACGTACTTCTTGGCCGCGTCCACGGCGCGCTGCACGTCCTCCGGCTGCATCGAGCTGACGTCGAAGAGCAGCGTGATCAGCCGGCGCCCCGCGAACAGGTCGGAGGTCATCGGCCCGGCGGCCGGGGCCGAGGGGGCGCGCGGCGTCGCCCCGGCGGTCTCCGCCATCTTCGCTTCGACGCCGGCGAGCAGCTCCGCTGTCTGCAGCGATCCACCCGGCTGGGCGCTGACCTCCTCGAGGCTGAAGCTGGTGATCGCCTGCGTGCCGCCGTCCTCGCGAATCTCGAAGTCGGCGGCGGTGAGCCCGCGGACGACCTCTCCTGATTTGTCGCGGACGACGACGTCCACCGAGATGGTGTCCTGTCCGGAACGGAAGACGGGGCGCTGCTGGGCCGGCAGCGCGGTGATCGCGCAGAGCACCGCCGCCGCGGTGACGGAGGGGAGCAGCCGCAGGGTGGACATCGGGGTTCGGGCCTTCAGAATCTGAACCGCAGGTTGACCTGCATCGCGCGCATGCCCCGCACCGACAGGACCTGGCCGAAAGTGGGCGAGTTGACGGTCGTGTCGACCAGACCGTAGTTGACGTCGTTCAGCAGGTTGGTGGCGTTCAGCTGCAGCGTCAGCGCGCGGGTGGCGTGCAGCCGCAGGTCGCGGGAGAACTGGGCGTTCAGCTGCCGGCTGCCGGGACCGATGATCATGTTGCGCGAGGCGGTGCCGAAGGTGCCGGCGGCCGGCACCGAGAAGGCGCCGGTGTTGAAGAAGCGGTCGATGGTGGGGCTGACGAGCGCCACCGCCTGGCCGTCGTAGTTGGCGCGCAGCGTCCCGTTGGTGCCGCGGGCGACGTCCGCCGCGGCGCCGGTGACGCGCGGCGTCAGCGGCGTCCCCGACTGCCAGGTGTAGCTGGTCGTGAAGCGCCAGTCGCCGAACAGCGACTGCGCCAGCCCAGGCTGCGCCAGCCAGCGGCGGTTGGCGCCGAAGGGCAGCTCGATGTTCGCGGTGGTGGTGAGCTGGTGGCGGCGGTCGAACGACGACAAGCCCCACTCGGCCGCGAGATTCTGGTCGTCCTGCGCGACGGTCGTGCCGCCGCCGCCGGTGGTCGAGGCGTTGTCGCGGGACCGGGCAAGCGTGTAGGTCAGCCCCGCGCCCAGCCCCTTGGCCGGGCGGCGCGACGCCCGGAAGGTGGCAGCGTGCAGGACGGAGGATCCGTTCGACGACTGCCAGAGAAACGGCTGCACCCCGGCAATGCGCAGGCCGAGCGGTCCGCGATTGGGCGCGCGGACGATGTCGAGGCTCGAGCCGCGGGTTTCGGTGTAGCCGGCAGCGAGGTTCCAGACCTGGCGGATGTCGCGCGAGAGATCGGCGTTCCAGGTCTGGACCAGCCCGAGGGCATAAGCCGGATCGATGCCGTAGGTGTTGGTCACGTCCCCGGCAGGCGCGTCGGCAAAGGGATCCGCCAGCGTCAGCGGCCGCAGCGGCGTGCCGATCACCGTGGTCGCGGTGGCGAAGGGAGGCTGGCTGGCGAGCTGGCGCGCGATCGAGGCGTACGAGCCGGCGTTGTAGCTGATGCCGTAGCCGGCGCGGACGATGGTGCCAGGACGCACCCGCCACGCCATACCGACGCGGGGCGCCAGATTGTTCCGGTCGGTGTCGAGGAGCGCTTTGGGAAACGCCCCCGAGTAGGGGCCGGTGGCGCCCGAGCGCACCGGTACCGCGTCGGTGAAGCCCGGCGCGACGTCGAGGTTCACCATGTGCCCGCCGCGCTCGTAGAACGGCGAGATCAGCTCGTAGCGGAGCCCGAGGTTGAAGGTCAGCGTGCCGCTGCGGCGCCAGTCGTCCTGGACGTAGGCGCTCAGCGAGCGCCCCGACATCCGGAGGTTGCCCGGCCCGTACTGCAGCGTTGCCTGCTGCGGCAGGCCGAGCAGGAAGTCGGCGAAGTCGTTCGCGCCGCTCCGCACCGCGGCGGATCCCCCGGAGGAGTAGAGCCCGGTGAAGACGAAGGCCCCCTGCGCCACCGCGTCGGTGCGGTTGTCGGAGTAATCGACCCGGACGTCGCCGCCCACCCGCATCGTGTGCTTCGTCGAGAGCGGACGGGTCCAGCCATACCGGAGCGAGAGGCGTTGATCGGTGCGGCGCGACGGGGTCACGTCGCGGACGCTGGAGAAGCTGGAGAAGGACAGCTGCGGCACGCCCCAATCGAACGGATCGGTCGAGATCCCGCTGATGCC
>JAYTEJ010000029.1:0-3689 GCA_043735365.1 Acidobacteriota bacterium | reverse complement strand
TGGATGGTCCCGCGCTGCCCCCACGGCCACCGCGATCGCAGCCCGCTGGCGATCACCTCCGTCTTCCGCGCAAAGACGACGTCGCCGGCCGACATGCCGGGCGTCATCACCCCGACGAGATCGTCCGGACCGAGGACGCGGTCGATCAGCCGGATGAGCGGCTCGCGCGCGTGCCAGCCTCCCTCGACACTGACGTGCGGAGTGTCGAGGAAAAGGACGAAGACGCGGTTCTTCGGATTGGCGACGAGCTGCCGAGACTCCTCGATCGTGGACGGCTCGGAACGCTGCGCCTCGGGCCCCGCGGGGCTGACGAGGACGTGCTCGAAGGACTGGACCGTCTGGGGAACGCCGTCTTCAAGGACTTCGAAGTCCTCCCGGGACAAGTCCTGAACCGGTTGCCCGTTCTTGGTGGGATAGACGTCCACCCGGATGAAGTTGGCTTCGCTGCGGAACGCCGGCGGCTGCTGCGGCTCGGAGGACGAGGACTGTTTTGCCGTATTGGACTGCGCCAGCACCGCCGCTGCGGCCGAAAGCGCCAGGACGGCTGACGCGAACGAACGGTAACGCATGAGTCGTCCTCTCTCCAGGGCCGCGGCCGGTTACGGCCCGACGCGACGGGGGCCCGGGCCCGGATCCCGGACGCGGGCCTCCGAAGTCTCAGGCACGTCGTGCCAGCCATGTTCTCGCAAACGCTTCTCGTAGGCAGTCGCCCAGTTGAGCGCCAGCCATTCCTCCTGGAACAGCTCGGTCAGGACCACGTCGAGGTCCTGCACGACGCGCACCTCGACCGGCAGACCGTCAGGATACAGGATGCAGCGTACATCGGACGCACGGCGTCGGAGACACCACAGCATGCGACCGCCCGGCTGGACGAAATATATCGACACGTGGCGGCGCCTCTCGCGCTCACCGAGATAAAAAGGGGAGAGGCGGGAATTAAAGCGGAAGGCAGAGCTGGCGTCAAGCTCGGCTATTCTACCCGTTGACGGTGCGCATGCCGCGCTCGGGATACCGCTCCCCCGCCACTCCCGCGGCCACCTCGTCGAGTGCGGCGAGCTCGGCGGCGGAGAGCTGGAGTTCTGCCGCGGCGGCATTCTCTTCTACCCGCTCTGCCCGCGTCGAGCCGGGGATGGGGACGATGTCGGGGCCGCGGGAGAGGAGCCAGGCGAGCGCGAGCTGGGCGGCGGTGCAGTGCCTGGCGAGGGCCAGCGCCTCGACCCTGGCCACGAGATCGAGGTTGCGCTGGAAGTTCTCCCCCTGGAAGCGGGGATTGTGGCGCCGCCAGTCGTCCGCTGCGAGATCATCCGGTGATTTGAAGCGCCCGGTCAGGAAGCCGCGCCCGAGCGGGCTGTAGGAGACGAAGCCGATACCGAGCTCGCGGGTGGTGGCGAGCAGTTCTCCCTCCGGGTCGCGGGTCCAGAGCGAGTATTCCGTCTGCAGCGCGGTGATCGGATGGACCGCGTGAGCGCGGCGGATGGTGGCGGGAGCGGCTTCAGAGAGCCCCAGGAAGCGCACCTTGCCGGCCGACACGAGGCCCGCCATGGCGCCGACCGTTTCTTCGATCGGCGTGTCGGGATCGACGCGATGCTGGTAGTAGACGTCGATGGTGTCGACGCCGAGCCGCCGCAGCGAGGCGTCGCACGCCGCGCGGACGTAGTCCGGCGTGCCGTTGACGCCGAGAAAGGCCCCGTCCGCGGCGCGGACGTTGCCGAACTTGGTGGCCAGTACCACGGCGTCGCGCCGGTCGCGGATGGCGCGGCCGACCAGCGCCTCGTTGGTGGACGGACCGTAGGCGTCGGCGGTGTCGAGAAAGGTGATGCCGATCTCGAGGGCGCGATGGATGGTGGCGATCGACTGCGCCTCGTCTGCAGCGCCGTAGAAGTCGGACATGCCCATGCAGCCGAGGCCGATCGCCGAGACGACGGGACCGGTGCGGCCGAGCTGCCGCGTTGGAACCGTCATGACTCCTGTCCCTCCTTCGCGAGCGCACGCCGTCCGGCGGCGAGCGTGCGGAGGATGGCGTCGGCGTCGAAGACGCAGCCGCCCCAGGTGCCGCCGCTGGCGTCCTGGAGCGCCGCCCAGATCCGGGTGTCGGCCGGTACCGCGGGGTCGGGTGCGAGATCGGGACGGGGCGGCCGGTCGGCCAGCACGCGCGCGCCCTCCTCGTGGCTCAACGGCTGGCCGGGGATGCCCACGAAGTTGACCGTTCCCTCGAGCGCCTGGAGGTCGATGACGATCTCCACCAGGTCGCCGTCGTGCAGCCGGCCGATTGGCCCGCCGGCGAGCGCCTCCGGGGAGACATGGCCGATGCAGGCGCCGGTCGAGACGCCGCTGAAGCGCGCGTCGGTCAGCACCGCGACGTGCCTGCCGAAGGGCAGGTAGCGCAGCGCCCCGGTGAGCTGGAACGTCTCCTCCATGCCGGCGCCCATCGGCCCGCGGCAGATCAGCACCAGCACGTCCCCCTTCTCGATGCGGCGCTCCTTGATCGCGCGGATCGCATCCGGCTCGGTGACGAAGATGCGGGCCGGCCCGGTCAGCCGGTAGAAGCCGTCCTCCCCTACCACCGACGGGTCAATCGCGGTGCTCTTGATGATCGAGCCCTCGGGCACCAGGTTGCCGATCGGGAAGCAGACGGTCGGCGTCAGCCCGCGGCTGGCGGCGCTCTGCGGCGACATGATGACGTTGTCGGGATCGACGCCGTGCACGGACTGCAGCGTCTGCCTGAGGCGGGCGCGCCGCTCGGAGTCCTCCCACGCGTCGAGCTGCTCGCCGAGCGTGGTGCCGCCGGCGGTCAGCACCTGGGTGTCGAGCAGCCCCGCCCGCCGCAGGTGCAGCATGACCTCCGGGACGGCGCCGGCGAGGAAGACTTCGACCGTCGGATGGTTGCGTGGACCGTTCGGCAGCGCATCGACGAGGCGCGGCACCTCGCGGCTGATGCGGGCCCAGTCGCGCGCCGTCGGCCGCCGCAGGCCGGCCGCGTGGGCGATGGCCGGGATGTGCAGCACCAGGTTCGTCGATCCGCCAAAGGCGGCGTGGGTGATCATCGCGTTCTCGACCGAGGCGTCGGTGAGGATGTGCCGCAGCGTCAAGCCGCGCGCCTCGAGGTCCATCAGCGCCGTCGCGGAGCGGCGCGCCATGTCGAGCCAGATGGCGTGCCCCGAGGGGGCGAGCGCCGAATGGCCGATCGACATCCCAAGCGCTTCGCCGACCACCTGCGCGGTCGCGGCGGTGCCGAGGAACTGGCAGCCGCCTCCCGGCGAGGCGCACGCGCGGCAGCCGGCCTCCGCCGCCTGTTCGAGCGTCAGCTCGCCATGGGTGAACCTGACGCCAATTGTCTGCACCCGGCCGGCGTCTTCTCCGCCCTCCGCCGGCAGCGTCACGCCGCCCGGCACCAGCACGCACGGCAGGCTGCCGCTGCCGGCCAGCGCCATCATCATCGCCGGCAGCCCCTTGTCGCAGGTCGCGACGCCGAGCACCCCGCGCCGCGTCGGCAGCGAGCGGATCAGCCGCCGGAAGATCGTCGCCGCGTCGTTGCGGAACGGCAGGCTGTCGAACATCGCGGTCGTGCCCTGCGACCGCCCGTCGCACGGGTCGGTGCACGCCCCGGCAAACGGGATCGCGCCGGCGGCCGTGAACGCGCCCGCCGCCGCTTCCATCAGCAGCCCAACCTCCCAGTGCCCGGTATGATA
>JAYTEJ010000028.1:0-2477 GCA_043735365.1 Acidobacteriota bacterium | reverse complement strand
AGCGCAGCCCGGGCGTCGGCGCTCGTGGGCGCCGGCATTCTGCTCAGCCGTACGGCCGGCCTCATCCGGGTGAGCGTCTTCGCGCATTATTTCGGGCAGCGCTCGGATGCGGCGGACGCCTTCAACGCGGCGTTCCGGATTCCCAACCTGCTCCAGAACCTCTTCGGGGAAGGCGCCCTCTCGGCCTCCTTCATCCCGGTCTACGCGGGGATGCTGGCCCGGGGAGAGCAAGAGGAAGCCGACCGCGTCGCCCGCGCCGTCTTCGTCCTCCTCTCGCTCGTCACCTCGGTCGTCGTCCTGCTGGGCCTCGGGCTGGCGCCGATGTTCATCGACCTCATCGCACCAGGATTCAGCGGGCCGAAGCGGCAGCTGACCGCGACGCTGGTCCGGATTCTCTTCCCGGGCGCCGGCCTGCTGGTCATTTCCGCGTGGTGCCTCGGCGTCCTCAACAGCCACCGGAAATTCTTCATCTCCTACACCGCTCCGGTGATCTGGAACGCGGCCATGATTGCCACGCTGCTCGTCTACGGCGGGCGCACGGGACAATCGCTCGACCGGCTGGCAATGCTGCTGGCGGCCGGATCGGTGGCCGGCAGCGCGCTGCAGTTCCTGGTCCAGCTGCCGGCGGTGCTGGGCGTCTTCAGCCACGCGGGGCGCGGGCCGCTGCTCGCCCTCACCCCGGGCGTCCGCTCGGTGGTGCGCAACTTCGGCCCCGCCTTCGTCAGCCGCGGCGTGGTCCAGGTGAGCGCCTACATCGATACGCTGCTGGCGAGCCTGCTGCCGACCGGGGCGGTGACCGCGCTGATGAACGCCCAGGTGCTCTACACGCTGCCGGTGAGCCTGTTCGGCATCTCGGTGTCGGCGGCGGAGCTGCCGGCGATGTCGGGGGTGGGCGGCGACGCGGCGGCGCGGGGCGAGGCACTGCGCCTGCGGCTGGAGCCGGCGCTCCGGCGCATCGCCTTTTTCGTCGTCCCGTCGGCGACGGCGTTCCTGGCGTTCGGCGACGTGATCGCCGCGGCCATCCTCCAGCACGGCCGCTTCCGGCCGGAAGATGCCACCTACGTCTGGGGCATCCTGGCGGGATCGGCGGTCGGTCTGCTGGCGTCGACGCTGGGACGGCTGTACTCGGCGGCGTATTACGCGATGGGCGACACCCGTACCCCGCTGGGTTTCGCGATCATCCGGCTGGTGCTGGTCACCGCCCTGGGCTACGTGTTTGCGCTGATCGTGCCGCCGTGGCTGGGCATCGACCCTCGCTGGGGAGCCGCGGGGCTGACGGCGTCGGCCGGTCTCTCAGGCTGGTGCGAGTTCGCGCTGCTGCGCCACACGCTCAACCGGCGCATCGGCCGGACCCAGGTGGGCGCCGGCCGCCTGGCGCGGCTGTGGGCCGCGGCGCTGGGGGCCGCCGCGCTCGGCTGGTGGATCCGCGTCGAAACCTTCAGCCTCCATCCCATCCCCCGGGCCGTACTGGTGCTCGGCCCCTTCGGCCTGGCCTTCCTCGGCCTGGCGGCCGCCCTCCGGGTGCCGATCCCCGCTCTCAGCCGCAAGCGATAGCACCTGCGGAGGGTGCCAAGGTGCGCCGTCGAGGAGTATCCTGACGCATGCGAACCTTCGCGGTCCAGACCATCAAGGTCGCGTAGGGGGCACCCTCGGTGGATGCCCGGTATGCCACGCCCGACTGGGAGTGCGCTGCGCACTTTGGCACCTTACCCTTGGCAGTCTTATGTCACGCCTCCCGCAGCCGTCCGTCCTCGAGGCGCAGCACCCGGTCGCAGGCAGCCGCGAGCCTCGGATTGTGCGTGGCAATCAGCGAGGTGAGGCCGCGCTCGCGGTGCATCTCGCGCAGCAGGTCGTGCAGGGTATCGGCGGTGTGCTCGTCGAGGTCGCCGGTCGGCTCGTCCGCCAGCAGCAGCGCCGGCTCCATCACCAGTGCCCGGGCGATGGCGACCCTCTGCTGCTCTCCCCCCGACAGCATCCCGGGCCGGTGATCGAGGCGGTGCTCGAGCCCGACCCGCCGCAGCAGCTCCGCGGCCCGCGCCCGCCGTTCGGCCGCCGGCCGGCGCGCGATGCGCATCGGCATCTCGGCATTCTCGAGCGCGGTGAACTCCGGTAGCAGGTGATGGAACTGGAACACGAAGCCGACGTTGCGGTTGCGGAAGGCCACCACCGCGGCGTCGGGCAGGGCGCTGACCTCCGTCTCCCCGATCCGCACCCGCCCCTCGTCGACCCCGTCGAGCCCGCCCATGACGTGCAGGAGCGTGCTCTTCCCCACGCCCGACGCCCCGATCACCGCCACCATCTCCCCGAGCTCCAGCTCGACGTCGAGCTGCTTGAGCACGGCAATGCGATTCCCGCCGACGGGATAACTCTTGGAGACGTTGGTGGCGGAGATGAACGGCATGGTGTTGCCAGTTGCCAGTTACCAGTTCCCAGTCACCAGTGACCGGTTGCCAGCCGCCGGAGCTTTCACCGCGGCC
>JAYTEJ010000027.1:0-2270 GCA_043735365.1 Acidobacteriota bacterium | reverse complement strand
GCCGGGATCAGATACAAGGTGATGATAGTCGAGAGCGTCAGTCCGCCGATCACCGCCAGCGCCAGCGGCCGCTGCAGCTCCGCGCCGGCCCCGATGCCCAGCGCCAGCGGCACCAGCCCGAACAACGTGCACAGCGTCGTCATCAGGATCGGGCGCAGCCGGATCCGCGCCGCCTTGTAGACCGCCTCGGCGGCGGCGACGCCGTCGCGGCGCTGGCGCTCGGCGTAGTCCAGCAGGACGATGCCGTTCTTGACGACCAGGCCGATCAGCAGCACCAACCCCATCGCAGACGAGACGTTCAGCTCGGTGCCGGTGACGATCAGCGCCGCCAGCGCGCCGGCGAGCGACAGCGGCGCGGCGCCGAGAATCAGCACCGCGGGACTGAACGATCGAAAGTGAATCACCAGCACCACGAAGACGAGTGCCGAGGCGATCGCCAGGACCTGCAGCAACTCGCGGAAGGCCTGACGCTGCGCCAGGTATTGGCCGCCCACTTCCCACGTGTAGCCGACCGGCAGCTTTTCCAAGCGCAGCTTGGCGGTGATCTCATCGACCGCGCCGCCGAGGTCGCGCCCCTCGAGGCGGCCGCTGATGAGAGCCATCTGCCGCAGGTTCTCACGCGTCAGCACCGTCTGCCCGCCGGCAGGCACCACCGAGGCCAGCGCCGAGATCGGCGCCGACCGTCCCTCGGGGCCGCGCACGACCGTCTGGCCCAGGCGGCCGCCGTCCAGGCGCACCGCATCCGGATACCGCACCCGCACCGGGATGTTGCGATCCAGCGCCAGGTAGCTGGTCGCCACCTCCCCCAGCCACGCCGCCGAGATCTGCTGCGACACGTCCGCCACCGACAGGCCGAGCCGTCCGGCGGCGGCCGGATCGATCTGCCACGTCAGCTCCGGATTCCCCTGCTGGACGCCGACGATGTCGACAACGCCGGACACCTTGGCGAGCAGCGCCTCCATCCGCTCGCCAAGCCCGGCCAGCACCGCCGCGTCGTCGCCGAAAATCTTCACCTCGATCGGGGTGGGGTTGCCCTCGAGATCCCCGAGCATGTCCTGGAGCAGCTGGACGAACTCGATGTCGAGCCCGGGCACCGCGGCGTGCAGCTCCTCACGCAGGTCGGAGATGATCTGCTCGGACGAGCGGCTGCGCTGGCCGCGCGCCTTGAGCCTGACCAGCACGTCACCCGAGTTGGACTGGGTGGCGAACAGGCCCAGCTCCGAGCCGGTGCGCCGCTGAACGGAGGCGACCTCCGGGGTCTTGAGGAGCACCTCCTCCACTTTCTTCAGCTGCCGATCGGATTCCTCCAGCGCCGAGCCGGGCGGCGTCTGGTAGTCGATGACGAAGCCCCCCTCGTCCGCATGCGGCAGAAAGCCGGTGCCGACGAAGCGGTACAGCGCCGCGCCCGCGACGGCAAGCAGCACCGACAGAGCCAGTGCCATCAGCGGCCGTCCGAGGATCGGCCGCAGCGTACGCGCGTAGCGCTCGTCGAGCCGGCGGCCGTGCGCGGCCGGCTCCGCGGCGGCGCGCACGCCCCAGCGGGCCAGCAGCGGGATCAGGGTCAGCGCCAGCACCAGCGAGGCGAGCACCGCCGCCGACAGCGTCAGCGAGAGCGCCCGGAAGAACTGTCCGACCACCCCGGAGAGCAGCCCGAGCGGCGCGAACACCACGACGGTCGTCAGCGTCGAGCTGACTACCGGTGCCGTGAGGTCGGCGAGCGCGTCCGAGACCGGCGACGCCGATCCTTCATGGACGCGGCGATGAATACCCTCGACGACGACCACGGCGTCGTCGATCACCAGGCCGATGGCGACGGCGAGGCCTCCCATCGACATCAGGTTGATCGATTCGCCCCAGAAGTGCATCACCCCGAACGTCATCAGCACGGCGAGCGGGAGGGTGATCGCGGCCACCACCGTCAGCCGCCATTCGCGGAGGAACAGCAGCAGGATGAACACGGCGAGAAAGCCGCCGATCAGGATGGCATCGCGGACGTTGGCGATCGAGGCGCGGACGAACTCCGCCAGGTCGTAGACCTTGGTGATCTGCAGCCCCGACGGCAGCGCCTGCGCGAGCTCGGCGACCGCCTGGTCGATGCCCGCCTCGATCTCGAGAATGTTGGCGCCCACCTGCTGCGAGACGCTGATGCTCGCGGCGTCGCGGCCGTTGCCGGTGATCAGGCCGGTGCGATCGGGGGAGCCGGGAAACACCTGTCCGATGTCCTGCACCCGCAGGATGCCGTCTGGCCTGATCGAGACCGGCGTCTCGCC
>JAYTEJ010000026.1:0-7513 GCA_043735365.1 Acidobacteriota bacterium | reverse complement strand
CCGGACTCGTCGTGCACCAGCCGCGCCAGCGCCTCCTTGCCGACGCCGCTCTCGCCGCTGAGAAGCACCGTCGAGTCGACTCGCGCCACGCGCCGCACTTCGTCGAGCACGCGCTTCATGGCTTCGCTCTGGGCGACGATGCCGGTGGCCGGTTCATCGACGTGGACGCGGGCCAGCTCGCGGCGGCGGAGGGTCAGCCGCCGCTCGGTCAGCTTGAGCAGGTCGGTGACGTGACGCAGAGTGACGTCCAGGCACTCGCGGCCGAAGAAGGCAATCTGCCCCTTCCCGTCGTCGCCCCACTCTTCTTCGGTGCGGCCGGCCATCAGGCAGAACGCGTCTCCCCTGGCGCGGCACTTTTCTTCGATGCAGTAGATGCGCCGGCCATGACAGCAGCTGAGATAGCCGCTGGCAAAACCGCACAAGGTCCAGCAGACCGGCTCGTCGGATGGGCCGAGTTGCAGCAGGTGCTCCTCCGCTTCGTACGAGTCGCGCCAGATCGACTGGGCGAAGTGCCGCGGCGCCTCGCCGGAGGCGCGGGGCACCGGCTCGTAGGTGAGGAAGCCCTGCAGCTGGTGGAGACGGCCGCCGGCCAGCTGCCACTCATGGTCGGACTCCCAGTCGAAGGCCTTCCTCAGCGTCTCCGCGGTTCGCCAGCCGTGCGTGTAACCGAAGCGGGTCAACACCCCGCGCGCGGTGACGACGCCGAGCGTCTCGACCAGCTCCCGGCGCAGCAGCCCGAGGGCGACCGTATTGAGGAGCACGGCGCGGTCACCGGCGAACCGGATAACGCCGCCCTTGGGGAGAAACTCCAGCAGTTCGCGAAGGTCGAGGTCACTGGCGCGCATACAAAGGCCCCTCTCAATATGAATGACAGACTATATCAAAATGATGTCATATCGAGGCCGCCTAGTTAAGCTCACCGTTTAGAATCAATTACTTACGGAGGTATAAATATGGTCCTCCGCTTGCGTTCGATGACGGCAGCTCGCAGTCGGCGCGATTCACGCGGCCGGCGCGCGGGCGCGAAGAAACGAGAGGGACCTCATGACTGCCACCGCAACCGCGACCACCACCCGCACCTTCAAGATCGACCCGGCGCATTCCGAAGTCGTGTTTCAAGTGCGGCACCTGCTGACCAAGGTCCGCGGACGCTTTTCTGACTTCTCCGGCACCGTCGTCTTCGACGAGGAGCAGCCGCAACGCTCATCGGTCGAGTTCAGCGTCCGGACCACGAGCATCGACACCAATCAGGCGGACCGCGACACGCACCTGCGGTCGGACGACTTCTTCAGCGTCGAGCGTTTCCCGGCGCTGACCTTCACCAGCACCAAGGTGGCGGCGAAGGGCAAGGGGCAGTACGACGTCACCGGCGACCTGACCATCCGCGGCGTCACCAGGTCCGTGATTCTGCCGGTGACCTACCTCGGGACGGCGAAGGATCCCTGGGGTAACGAGAAGCTGGGGTTCGAGACCGAGATCACGATCAACCGGAAGGACTTCGGGCTCAGCTGGAATGCGGCGCTCGAGACCGGCGGGTTCCTCGTCGGCGACGAGGTGCGGATCAGCGCTTCTGTGCAGGCGCAGGCGCAGTAAGCGCGGGCGGAGCCGTGTATGTGCCAATCGGCCGGCCCGGTCCGAGGGACTCACGCTGGCGACGAGTGTCCCCCGGGCGGCCGCCGCAGGCGGCGTTGGAGCGCAATGGTCGCCGTCGCCAGCATCATGGCGGCGAGGCCGGCAGCCAGCCAGCCCGGCGCGCCGGTCGAGGGCGCGGCGCCCAGCTCGAAGTCGATGAGCAGCTCGCGCTGATCGGGATCGCGGCGCTGCGACGCCACGACCACGCGATCGCTTGCCGGGATCAGCACGTTCGCCAGGTAGACGCCGATGTCGGCGCGATGGCGATTGCGAAAGCCGAGATCGTGGTGGCCCGCGGGGAGCTTCGGCAGCCGCGCGGCAAGCCCGAGGCTGATGACCCCCTCGCCGGATCGCATCGCCGCGATGGTGGGAAAGTGATGGCTGCCGGGGATCAGGGCGAGCGGCGTTCCGTCGACGTCGAGACCGATCTCCCGCCCCACCCGGGTCGCGTAGGCGCCGGCCTCATCGGCCGAGATCGTCCCGCTCCGATCGCGGTCGATCTCGGCGATGACGGCGTCGGCGACGGCGATGCCGGGGGTCAGATCCAGTTCGATCTGCACACGCGCGGGATCGATTGCAATACGCGCCGCCTGGAGATATTCGTCGCGGCGGTGCGCGGCCGTCGGGGCGGGGGCGCCGGCGATCAGCGCCAGCACCAGCCCGCCATGGACGCTACTTCGCCACGAAGGTCGCGCCATAGTCGTTGGTCGGGTCGCGATAGACGGTGTGGATGTGGTCGACGCTGCCCTGCGGCGCGTACTCGATCACCAGCGCCGGCCCCTGAATGCGGAAATAAGCCACGCTGCCGTTGGTGGTCGGACCGCTCCACGCGAAGTAGGTCCGCGGCAGCGCCGCCCGGATCTCCGCCATCCGCGGTTCGGTGAACGCGTCGGTGGTGAACCCCGCCCACTCGCGCACCAGGTCGAGCAGCATGGCCTGCTGCGCGGGCGTCAGCGCGGCGCCCGGGAGGCCCTCGGGCTGGACGACGCGCCCGTCCTGCCCGGGTCCGAGCACCAGGTCGGCGACGCGATAGGCAAGGATGGCCTTGGCCTTCTGCGCCGCATCGAGGGCGTTGATCAGCGCAAACGCCTTGTCGTTCTCCTGGCCGAGCGGGCGAATCTCGCGCCCCTCGAACGTGTAGCTGGCCGGCTGCGCCGCCGGCAGGCTCGGCGCCATGGTCGCCTGGCTCCCCGCCATGGTCAGGTTGATGGCGAGATGGTGGCCGCCGAACTGCAGCATCCAGGGAGCGGTTGCCGATGGGGTGCCGAGAAACGCCAGGTAGTACTCGGCTTCGCCGAAGATCAAGCCGCCACCGCGGCCACCGCGGCCTCCCGGCGGGGCTCCGCCCGGTCCACCACCACCCGGTCCCCCGCCGCGCGGCCCACCACCGCGCGGTCCTCCACCGGTCGTCTTGAGCACTTCGTCACCGCGGATGATCTCGGTCACTTTCCGGTAGCCGTCCGCACTGAGCGCCGTCGTCAGCAGCGTCGTCACTTTGGCGCGCTGCGCCGGGGTCAGATCGCCCATCCGCAGGCCCTGCCGCTCGAAGATGCCGGTCGGAAAGTTGGACCATCTCGTCTTCTGCGGCCCCTCGAACGGGAACTGCACCTTCGCGCGGCCGGCCTCGTCCAGCGAGGCGAGCACGGCCTGCGCGGCGGCGGCGATGCGTGTGGTGGCATCGGCCGCAGGGCGCGAGGCCGCCGCCGGAGCCGCCGCGCGCTGGGCTGCGGCCGTCGCGCACAGGCTGAGGAAGAGTCCCAGGGTCGCCATCGAGGAAGCCCGAAGCGTGATGCGCATGCCCATACTCTATGCCTCTCCTTCGATTTGAGCGCGACGATAAGCCGGTGAAGATGTGACACATCGTTGACATTCGCTAGTTGCCGGGTCCGGCACGCAACTCCCGGTGGCAGAATCCGTCGAAGAGATGGGGGGACGTCATGAGGATGGTGTTGCTGGTAACGGGTGTCTGCGGCCTTGCCGCCCTGATTGCGGTGGCCGCGCAGAATGGCGAGTTCGATCGCCGCGGCCCGCAAAGCCGCCTCGCGGTCGCGCTCGATAGCAATCACGACGACGTGATTTCCGGCGCCGAGCTCAACGCGGCGTCCGCTGCCCTGAAGGCCCTGGATGCCAATCACGACGGCCGTCTGGCGGCCGAGGAACTGCGTCCGGACTTCGGCCCCGGCGGGCCCGGGGGACGCCGGGGACGCGGTGATGAGGGTGAGGGACGGGGAGGGGCGGCGGCGTCGGCCGACGATCTCGCCGACACCTTGATGGCCTTCGACCGCAACGGCGACGGCCGCCTGGAACGGGCCGAAGTGCCGGAGCGGTTTCAGGGCCTCTACGACCGTGCCGACGGCAACAAGGACGGCGTGTTGACCAGAGACGAACTGAAGCAGAGCGCGACCGCCACCATTCAGAACGACGAAGGCCGGGGCCGCCGCGGCGGGCGCGAGGGTGTCGGGTTCGGCCGCGGCCGGGGCGGCGCGATGGCCGACCCGCTGATGCGCGTCCTGGACGCGGATCGCGATAGCGTGCTCTCCGACGCCGAACTGGCCAGAGCCCCCGAGGCCCTGAGGACGCTCGACGCCAATCATGACGGTCAGCTTTCCGTCGACGAATTCCGTCCGCAGCCGCCTGGCGGGCGCGACGATGGCGGCGGGAGAGAGCGATGAGGGCGGCACTCGCCGTCGGCACCGTCGGCGCCGCCGTCGCTGCATGCGCGCTTGGCGGCTTCGTCATATGGTCCGCTTCCGGCAACGCTGTTTACACATCGCACTTCGATGGCGTGATGGGCACATCGCTGGAGATCAGCGTGCAATCGAGGACGGAAGCCGGGAGCCGGCGGGCGGAGCAGGCGATCCTCGACGAAATCACCCGCGAGTCGAGCATTCTCAGCGGCTACGATCCCGCCAGCGAGTTCAGCCGCTGGATGCGCTCCCCGGCGGTGCCGACCCGGGTCTCCCCCGAGCTCTTCGACGTGCTCTCGGCGTTCGACGACTGGCGCACCCGCACTGCCGGAGCGCTCGACCCCGCCGCCGAAACGCTCACCCGCGTGTGGAAGCACGCCGCCGTCGAGAACCGCGTCCCGACCGGCGCCGAGATGCAGAGCGCCCTCGGCGACCTGCGGCAGCGTCACTGGATCCTGGACCGCGAGGCTTCCACCGCGACGCACGCCAGCCGCGTCCCGCTGATGCTCAATTCGTTCACCAAGAGCTACATCGTCGATCACGCGGCCAGCCGCGCGCTGGCAATCGGCGGCGTCAGCGGCGTGTTGATCAACGCCGGCGGAGACGTGGTCGTGCGCGGCGACTGGACCCGGACCATCGGCGTCGCGGATCCGGTCGCCAACGCGGACAACGCGCCGACGCTCGCCACGCTGTCGGTCCACGACGCCGTGGTCGCGACCAGCGGCGGCGCCAAGCGCGGGTTCGACATCGCCGGACGGCACTATTCACACGTACTCGATCCCCGGACGGGTCAGCCGGCCGGCCATGTGCTCAGCGCGACGGTGGTCTCGCCCAACGCCATCGAAGCCGGCGCGCTGGCGACCGCCTTCTGTGTGCTGACGCCGTCCGAAAGCGACGCGCTGGCGCGCAGCCGGCCCGGCGTCGAGTTCTCGCTGACGCTCGCGGACGGACGTCAGGTCGAGAGCCCCGGCTGGCGCGGCCTCGAAGCGCGGCAGCGGCCGGCCTTTAACGGCGCGGTCGAACCGCTCTATGCCGCCGAACAGGCCACCTGGAATGCCGGCTGGCAGCTGACCGTCAGCATCGACCTGGCACGCCCCGGAATGATGGCGAAGCGCCCCTACGTCGCGGTCTGGATCGAGGACAAGGACCGCTTCCCGGTGCGCACCGTCGCGCTGTGGTACGACGGCAAGTCGCGCTACCTGCCCGAGCTGCGGGCCTGGTCGCGTGCCGACCGGCTGCGCTCCATGGCCGAGGGCTCGCAGATCGTCGATGCGGTGACCAGCGCCACCCGTCAGGCCGGCAAGTACACCGTGCAGTGGGACGGCAAGGACAATGCCGGCAAGGCGGTGCGGCCGGGCACCTATACCGTCTTCATCGAGGCCGCCCGCGAGCACGGCAGCTACCAGCTGATCAAGCAGGACATGGACTTTTCAGGCACGCCGGTCCACGTGGCGCTGCCAGGAGGCACGGAAATCAGTGCAGCCAGTCTCGACTATCAACAGGTCGGCGGCCGGTGACATCGGCCGCGCCGCTGCGCCAGCGCGCAGCGCCGCCGTGCCGGTAACGCGGCTGGTGTGGCGGCGGCGCGTCGCCAAGGTCACGCGCTGGCTGCATATCTACGGCTCGATGTCGAGCCTGGCGCTGGTGCTGTTCTTCGCGGCGACCGGCATCACCCTGAACCATCAGGACTGGTTCAACGGCCAGGAGGTGACCGCGGACCGCCACGGCACGATGACCGCGGCCTGGCTGAAAAGCTCCGCCCCCGACGGCGTCGACAAGCTGCAGGTGGTCGAGTTCCTCCGGTCGTCGGCCGGCGTCCGGGGTGCGCTCGCCGAGTTCCGGATCGAGGACGGCCAGTGCGAGGTGGTCTTCAAGGGTCCCGGTTACGCGGCGTCGGTCATCGTCGATCGCGCCACCGGCCGGTTCGATCTCACCGAATCGCGCATGGGGTTCGCGGCCATCGTCAACGACCTCCACAAGGGCCGCGACACCGGCCGCGTCTGGAGCGTGGTGATCGACATCTCGGCGGCGATTCTGGTGTTCATTTCGCTGACCGGGTTGATCCTGCTGTACTTCGTCCACAAGTACCGGCTGGCCGGGATCATCCTCTGCGGCGCGGGCGCACTCGTGACCTACCTGGTCTACGCCGCATTTGTCCCCTGAGCCCGGCAGCCACTCCCGGGACGCGTTCACCCGTCCGACGACGCGTTTCGCCATCCGCGCAAATCGCCCGTATACGCCGTTGCCGGCCACCCGCGGCGAATCTGGAGGCACCCCGGGCGGTTGGGAGTAGACTGGCGCTGCTGATACGCGTCGCCTCGGGAGGGCTCGGCACACCGGGAGTCCAACCAGGAATGGCACACCCACCCCCACCCGTCACCCACTCATCATCCGGAGGCGACCATGTCCACCGCGCCCTCACCATTTGATTTGACCGGCCGCGTCGCCGTGGTTACCGGCGGCAATCGCGGCATCGGCCGATCGATAGCGTTCGGACTGGCCCGCGCCGGGGCCAAGGTCGCGGTGCTGGCGCGGAACGAAGCCAGGAGCGCGCAGGTCGTCGCCGAGCTGAAGGCACTCGGCGCCGCGTCGATCGCGCTGCGGGTCGATGTCACCAGGCGGGAGACGCTGGCACCGGCAATCGCCGAAGTCGAGCGAGCGCTGGGAGACGTCGACATCCTCGTCAACAACGCCGGCATCGTCGCGGTCACCGGCGGCGTGCTCAACGAAACCGGAGAAACCTGGGACACCGTCGTCGAAACACACCTCAACGCCAGCTTCCTGCTGTCGAAGCTGGCCGCCGCCTCGATGGTGAAGCGGAAGCGCGGCAAGATCATCAATCTCGGCAGCATGTACTCGTTCTTCGGTTCAGGGGTGATTCCGTCGTACAGCGCCGCCAAGGGCGCCATCGTCCAGCTCACCAAGTCGCTGGCGATCGAGCTCGCTCCGCACAACATCCAGGTCAATTGCATCGCCCCCGGCTGGATCGCCACCGACATGACGGCAATGGCGCGCGAGAATCCGGACTGGGCCGGCTTCAACCAGATGATTCTCGACCGCACGCCCGCACACCGCTGGGGCGAGCCAGACGAAACCGCCGGCGCGGCAGTGTTTCTTGCGTCCCAGGCCGCCGACTTCGTCACCGGCGTCACCCTGCCGGTCGACGGCGGCTACTCGATCTTCTAGCGTCATGT
>JAYTEJ010000025.1:0-3803 GCA_043735365.1 Acidobacteriota bacterium | reverse complement strand
TACGACGAAGTCAATGAACTGCTGCCGGCCGACATCACGTCGTCCGACGAGCTCGACGACCTGTTCAGCGCCTTTGGCAGCGCCGGCATCGAGGTGGTGGACTCCGAGCAGAAGTACCGCGAGGACAAGCTCCTCGACCGGACCGGCGAGGGCTCCGAGGAGATCGAGCTCGACCTCACCCCCGGCGCGCTCGACAAGACCAACGACCCGGTGCGGATGTACCTGCGCGAGATGGGCACGGTGCCGCTGCTCACCCGCGAGGGGGAGGTCGAGATTGCCAAGCGCATCGAGCGTGGCAAGCTCGCGGTGATCAAGTCGATTTCGCGGACCCCGACCATCGCCCGGCTGATCATCCAGATGGGCGACGCGCTCAAGGCGGAAGAGCGCAGCATTCGCGAGCTGGTGACCTTCGTCGACGAAGAGCTCACCGACGAGAAGATTGACGACCGCAAGCGGCAGGTGATGCGCCAGATCGAGGCGGTGCGCAAGGCCTGGCAGACAGTCGAGAAGTGCAAGGAGAAGCTCGAGCACACCGCCAAGGGCTCCACCACCCGCGACAAGCGGAAGTACCGCAAGGTCCGCTGGGAATCGCTGCGCGCCCGCGTCGAGGAGTCGAAGCTGATTCGCAAGATTGAGTTCACCGAGAACATCAAGCGGCGGATGATCGACCAGATCAAGGAAGCGGTCGAGGCGGTGATGCGCGTCAAGCGCGAGATCGACCACATCGAGCGGCAGGTCAACCCGAAGAACAATAAGAAGAGCCGCCTCAAGGAAGACGACAAGAAGAACCTGCTCAGGCGCCAGAAGGAGCTCAAGGTCCAGGTCAAGGCGATGGCCGACGAGCTCGAGGAAACCCCCGAGCAGCTGATGCGGACGCTCGAGACCATCGCCCGGGGCGAAATCCAGGCCGAGCAGGCGAAGAAGGAGCTGGTCGAAGCCAACCTGCGGCTGGTGGTGTCGATTGCCAAGAAGTACACCAATCGCGGCCTGCAGTTCCTCGACCTGATTCAGGAAGGCAACATCGGCCTGATGAAGGCGGTCGACAAGTTCGAGTACCGCCGCGGCTACAAGTTCTCAACCTACGCGACGTGGTGGATCCGGCAGGCGATCACCCGGGCGATCGCCGACCAGGCGCGGACGATCCGCATCCCGGTGCACATGATCGAGACCATCAACAAGCTGATCCGGACTTCCCGGGCGCTGGTGCAGGAGCTGGGACGGGAGCCGAATTCCGAGGAGATCGCCAAGCGGATGGACATCCCGGTGTCGAAGGTCCGTAAGGTCCTCAAGATCGCCCAGGAACCGATCTCGCTCGAGACTCCGATCGGCGAGGAAGAGGATTCGCACCTTGGCGACTTCATCGAAGACCGTCAGGTGGTGTCGCCGTCCGATGCGGTGATCAACCTCAACCTCAAGGAGCAGACCGACTCGGTCCTCAAGACGCTGACGCCGCGCGAGGAGAAAGTCATCAAGATGCGGTTCGGGGTCGGCGACGGCAGCGAGCACACGCTCGAGGAAGTCGGACAGAGCTTTGCGGTGACCCGCGAGCGCATCCGGCAGATTGAGGCCAAGGCGCTGCGCAAGCTGCGCCACCCGTCGCGCAGCCGCAAGCTGCGCGCGTTCCTCGAAGGGCGCACCTAGACGACGATTCACCAGGGGAAAGGGCCACAGGCTCTTTCCCCTTTTTACTTATGGCTCCGTTGTCGTTAGACTCCGTTTGGGGCCCATAGCTCAACGGTTAGAGCCGCCGGCTCATAACCGGCTTGTTCCAGGTTCGAATCCTGGTGGGCCCACCATACAAGATGCACCCTGATCTTCAGAACTTGATCCAGCTCCAGGACCTCGACCTCGAGGCCGACCGCGCCCGCCGCCGGATCGCGGACATGCCGGCGACCCAGCAGGCGCTCGACGCGCGCGTGGCCGACGGCGCCGCCGCCGTCGCGGCCGTCAAAGAGCGCATCGCCGCCGCGCAGGCGGCGCGGCGCGAGATCGAAAAGGAGCTCGCCGCCATCCAGGGACGCCTCTCGAAATCCAAGGGGCAGCTCATGGAGGTCAAGACCAACAAGGAATATCAGGCGATGCAGAAGGAGATCTCGACCGCCGAGCACGAGGTCCGCGCCCACGAAGACAAGCTCCTCGACCACATGGAATACGCCGAGACGTTCGCCGCCGAACTGAAGGCGTTCGACGAGGCGCTCAAGGCCGCCCAGGCGGAGGCGGCGCGTGAACACAAGGTGCTCGACAGCGAGCGTCAGGTGCTCGAGGGCGACCTGGCGCGTCTGACCGCCGCCCGCGGCGGCGTCGTCGCGTTACTGTCGCGCGAGGCGCTGATGCTCTTCGAACGCGTCGCCCACGGCCGCCGCGGCATCGCCGTTGCCGAGGCCCGCGACGGCCTCTGCACGCTCTGCCACGTCCGGCTGCGGCCGCAGATGTTCAACGAGGTCCGCCGCAACGACGGCCTGCACCAGTGCGACAGCTGCACCCGCATTCTCTATTACATCGCTCCCCCGGCGGCCGGCGGCGCAGCCCCCCACCCTTCCTGACGCCGCCGAGCGCCAGCTCGGACGCCCGGGACTGATCGGGCGTTTGCCGTCGCGGCTCAGGCCCGCGGCCGGATGACCCCGGCCATTCGTCCCGCGCGCTCGCGGGCGGCGCGATGTGAATGCAGCACGGCGGCGTGGGTTTTGGTGCACAGCCGCGCGACGTGCACCTGGGCGGGTGTCACTCCCGCCTCGACCAGCTGATCGGCGTTCGCGGCCCAGAGGTCCAGGTAGGCCCGCCCGGCCGGCCCGGCCGTGAACCACCGATCCAGCGCCGCGTCGCCATGCCCCGACTCCCGAAACGCCGCCAGCACCTCGTCGCCGACTTCGCCGCAGCAGGGGCCCAGGCACGGCCCGATGGCCGCGACCAGGTCGGCGGGATCCGACCCAAACTCCCGTTGCAGCGCGTCAACCGCGGCAGCCGCCGCCCGCTGCACGGTGCCCCGCCAGCCGGCATGCGCCGCCGCCACCACGCCGAGACGACGGTCGGCGAGCAGCACCGGGGCGCAATCCGCCACCCGGATCGCCAGAGCGCTCGACGCATCGTCTGTCGCCAGCACATCCGCGTCCGGCCGCCGCCAGACGTCAGGGCGATCGCTCCGTCGAACCGCCGCGGCGGCACCGTGGACCTGGCGAACCAGCAGCAGCCGGCTCCGCTCGACGCCAATCGCCCGCGCCACCGCCTCCCACTCCGTCTCGTCCTCCCGCAGCGTCAGGTCGCCCGCGGTGAAGAAGTGATCCGCGAGACCGAGGAGGGGCCGGCAGCGCAGCACCGCCCCCCAGGGCGCTTGCGCCCATTCGAAACCACCGCTAGGCTTGGGAAACGGCATGGACATCCTGGGACTCGGTTTCGACGCCACCGACATTCCGCGCATGCGGGGCGTCTTCCACCAGTACGGCGAGCGCTTCCTCCGCCGCATCCTCACCGACGGCGAGGCGGCTTATTGTACCCGCCGGCGCGATCCGGTCCCGCACATCGCCGGGCGGTTCGCAGCCAAGGAGGCGGCCATGAAGGCGCTTGGCACGGGGCACTCCCGCGGGGTGCTGTGGAAAGACATCGAAGTGGTGCGGCACGGCGGGCCGCCGATGCTCGTGCTGCACGGCGGCGCCGCCAGACGCGCCGAAGGCATGGGGGTACGGTCGTCGCTGCTGACCATCACCCATTCCGAGGCGCTCGCCATGGCCCAGGTGCTGCTGATGGGCGGATAGACGCAACCGCCGTAGCCCTTTCTCCGCGCCTCGCCCCCTCCCGCCCCATCCTCT
>JAYTEJ010000024.1:0-6781 GCA_043735365.1 Acidobacteriota bacterium | reverse complement strand
CAGGCGCTGTTCGCCTACGCGCCGCTGGCCGAAAGGGCCCGCCGCGTGCTCTCGAAGCTGCGCCAGGTGCCTCGGGTCATCCAGGCGGCCCGCGACAATATCAAGGATGCGCCGGGGATTTTCGTCAAAGTCGGCCTCGAGAGCATGCGCGGCACGCTGCGATTCATCGACCAGGACCTGCCCCGCGCCTTCGGCGACCTGAGCGATCTGCACCTGCTCGGCGACCTTGCCGACGCCTCGACCGAGGCGGCGGCCGCGATCGGCGGCTATATCGACTACCTGGAGCGGGATCTCGCCCCCCGCAGCAAGGGGTCGTTTCGCCTCGGGCGGGAGAAATTCGAGCAGAAGCTGAAGCTGGACGAGGGGCTGACGGTCGGCGCCGACCGCCTGCTGGCCATTGCCCTGCGCGAGCTGCACCAGACCCAGGAAGAGTTCCGCAAGGCTGCGGGCCGCCTCAACGGCGGAAACCCGCTTGCCGCCTGGTCGAAGCTCAAGGCCGACCATCCTCCAGCCGGCCAGTTGGTGTCCGCCGCCGGGCAGCAGATCGCCGAGATCACCGAGTTCATCAGGCGCCAGCGGCTGGTGACTCTTCCCCAGGGCGCCCCGGTGGAAGTCGCCCCGACGCCGCGCTTCTACCGCTGGACTTTCGCCAGCATGTGGACCCCCGGCCCCTTCGAGGCGAAGCCGCTCCGCGCCTACTACTACATCACCGACGTTGATCCGGCCTGGCCGGCGGAGCGCCAGGCGGAGCACTTGCGCGACTTCAACTACGGCGCGCTCTGGGCGATCTCGATTCACGAGGTCTGTCCCGGTCACTTCCTCCACTACCAGCACCTTCGCGGCGTCGAGTCGCGGTTGCGCAAGTCGATCCTGTTTTCATCGACCGCCTTCGTCGAGGGCTGGGCGCACTACTGCGAGCAGATGATGGTGGAGGAGGGCTTCCGCAAGACCGACCCGCGCGTCCGCCTCGGGCAGCTCGCCGAGGCGCTGATCCGCCTCTGCCGGATGGTCGTCGGCATCCGCCTGCACTGCGAGGACCTCTCGGTCGAGCAGGGCGTGCGGTTCTTCCGGGACGAGGCGTTCCTCGAAGAGGCCAGCGCCCGGCGGGAAGCCGAGCGCGGCACCTTCGATCCGGGCTACATTCTCTATACCGCCGGCAAGCTGATGGTGCTCAAGCTGCGCGACGACTACAAGGCACACGCCGGCGAGACGTATTCGCTGCGCGGTTTTCACGATGCGCTGCTCGCCAACGGCACCGTGCCGTTGTGGCTGCACAGAGCGCTGCTGCTCGGCGAACCGAACGGCGAGATGATCGAATAGGACGCTCATGCCTCTTTACGAGTATCAGTGCGAGAAGTGCCACCATCGCTTCGAGAAGATCCAGAAGTTCTCGGATCCCGCCCCGGATGCCTGTCCGTCGTGCGGCTCCGGTCCCATGGTGAAGCTCCCCTCGTCGCCCGCGATTCAGTTCAAGGGCACGGGCTGGTACATCACCGACTACGCCAAGAAGTCGGGGACCGATGCCGGCAAGACGTCGGCGGGAGAGAGGCAGGACAAGAGCGGGGCCGCGAAGGAAGCCGGCGGCGGCGAGAGCAAGGCCGACTCGACCAGCACGACGACGGCCAAATCGGGCGACACCGCATCGGCTTCGACGACGACGCCCACGCCGGCAAAGAAGGCCGAGTAGCGGCCGCCGCTCAGGAGAGATCGATCGTCCGCAGGTAATCCTTGAACGCCTCGGCCAGATCCGGGCGCCGCAGCGCGAAGTAGACGACCGCCTTGAGGAAGCCGAGCTTGTTGCCGGTGTCGTGGCGGACGCCGTCGATCAGGCAGCCGTAGATCGGCCGCGACTTCAACAGGTGGCGCAGCCCGTTGGTGAGCTGAATCTCCCCGGTGCGATCCGACACCGTCGCTTCCAGCGCCGGGAAGACGTCGGGGGTGAGGATGTAGCGGCCGATGATCGCCAGATCCGACGGCGCCTCGTCGCGCGGCGGCTTTTCGACCAGGTCGCGGATCTTGAACACGCCCGGCCTGATTTCCTCGGCGTCGATGATGCCGTAGGAGCTGACGTCCTCGCGCGGCACCCGCTCGATCGCCAGCACCGGCCCCTTCACCTGGTCGAACACGTCGATCATCTGCCGCAGCGCCGGCGGCGTCGCATCGATGACGTCGTCGCCGAGAATGACCGCGAACGGCTCGTCGCCGACCAGGTTGCGCGTCACCAGCACCGCGTGGCCGAGGCCGAGCGGCTCCCCCTGCCGGACGTAGGAGAAGTTGATCAGGTTCGAGATCTTGCGAATCTGCGCCAGCAGGTCCTTCTTGCCGCGCGCCTCGAGGTAGGTCTCGAGCTCGACCGAGACGTCGAAGTGGTCCTCGATGGCGTTCTTGCCGCGGCCGGTCACCAGGATGATGTTGTCGACGCCGGAGGCCAAGGCTTCCTCGACGCCGTACTGGATGATCGGCGTATCGACGAGCGGCAGCATTTCCTTGGGCTGCGCCTTGGTGGCAGGAAGGAAGCGCGTCCCCAGTCCCGCCGCGGGAAATACCGCCTTGCGAATCGTGCTGCTCATCTACGTCGTTCCTCCGCTACCGTGCCTGCCGACAGCTTCCCATCGTACCCCAAGCCCCGTACGGCGTGGAAGGCGCCGGGTTCCGTTATAGGATCGGTGCCATGCTCGACGCCGGGTTCGTGCGCGATCACATCGAAGAAGTCCGGGCCGGCCTGCGCAACCGCGGGCTGCAGCCGGACGCGGAGCTGGAGACGCTGGCCTCGCTCGAGGCCCGCCGGCGCCGGCTGATTCCGGAGGCCGAGGGGCTCAAGCGCGAGCAGAACACCGCCGGCGACGAGGTCGCGCGCGCCAAGCGGCAGGGGCTGGACCCCTCGGGGATCTTTGCCGCCAACAAGGCCCGCGCCCAGCGCATCCGTCAGCTCGAAATCCAGGTGGACGAGGTCGAGCACCAGCGCAACGCGCTGCTGATGACCCTCCCGAATCTGCCGCACATGAGCGTCCCGGTGGGATCGAGCGCCGAGCAGAACGCGGAGGTCCGCCGCGTCGGTGAGCCGAAGGCTTTCGACTTCGAGCCGAAGCCGCACTGGGACCTAGGTCCGGCGCTCGGCATCCTCGATTTCGAGCGCGCCACGAAGATGTCAGGGGCGCGGTTTTCCGTGCTTCTTGGCGCCGGCGCGCGTCTCGCGCGGGCGCTCATCAATTTCATGCTCGACCAGCACACTCGCGAGCACGGCTATCTCGAGGTCGAGCCGCCGTTCCTGGTCAACAGCGATGCGTTGCGGGGCACCGGCAACCTGCCCAAGTTCGAGCAGGATCTCTTCAAGATTGCGGGGGAGTGGGATCTCTATCTGATCCCCACCGCGGAAGTGCCGCTCACCAACCTCCACCGCGGCGAGATTCTCGACGGCCGGCTGCTGCCGCTGCGCTATACCGCTTACACGCCGTGCTTCCGGTCGGAGGCGGGCTCCTACGGCGCCGACGTCCGCGGCCTGATCCGCCAGCACCAGTTCGACAAGGTCGAGCTCGTCAAGTTCGCGCACCCCGACCGGTCGCACGAGGAGCTCGAGTCCCTGACCCGTAACGCTGAAACCATCCTCCAGCGCCTCGAGCTGCCGTACCGGACGATGCTGCTCTGTACTGGCGACATGGGCTTTGCGTCGGCCAAGACCTACGACATCGAGGTGTGGCTCCCGAGCCAGAAGACCTACCGCGAGATCTCCTCGTGCAGCAACACCGAGGCCTTCCAGGCGCGGCGGGCAAACATCAAGTTCCGCCCGGCCGGCACCGGCAAGGCGGAGTTCGTGCACACCCTCAACGGCTCCGGCCTGGCGGTCGGCCGGACGCTGATCGCAGTGCTCGAAAACTACCAGCAGGCGGACGGCACCGTCCGCATTCCCGAGGCGCTGCGCCCCTACATGGGTGGTCTCGAGGTGATCGTCCCCGCCTGAAGCGTGAAATCGGCGTCCTTCCAGGCTTTCTGAAAGCGCTGCTCCACCCCGGCGGCCTCGGCGTCCTTCCCCTGCGCCTTGAGCGCCTGCAACAGGCCGAAGAGCGCCCAGCCGGTTTCCGGGTTCTTCTTCAGGTCCTCCCAGTAGACCGCTTCCGCCTCGTCCGCGCGTCCGGCGGCGAGCAGGGCCGCGCCGAGGTTCTCGCGGACCGGCGCCGGCCAGTCCGGCGGCTCCTGATAGATCAGCGAGTCCTCGTAGCGCACCGCACGCTCGAGGTGGAGCAGCGCCGTGTCCCAGTCCCGGCGCCGGGCGGCAATCTCGCCCGCCACCACCTCCGGTGCGATCCGCAGGATGGCGTAGCCGGTGTTGGTCGAGAAGGTGACCTGCGACTTCAGCGCCGGGTCGCTGACAATGTTCTTCAGGACCGCCAGTTCGGCGCCCGCCTCTGCCAGCTGCCCTTTCGCCGTCAGCGCCATCGCGCGCGCGAACCGCCAGGCGCCGCGCGTGAACGGCGTGTCGTGCTGCGGTGCTTTCTCCGCGAGGATGGCATCCCACTCGCCGAAGCGCACCATCGCCCAGTAGGGCACCACCAGGAATCCCTGGAGGATTGGCACCGTCCCCAGAGCCTCGCCGGGGATCGCGGCGGCCAGCTTCCGCGCCGACTCAACCGCCAGCCGGTGCTGTCCGCTCGCGGTCGCGCCCATCCAGATGAAGTGGATGTTGTGCGGGTAGTAGCCGAGCGGATACAGCCCCTGGGCCCGGCACTGCGCGATGTAGTCCTCATCGGCCTGCACCGCCATCTGGTTCGATTTGACGACGTCGGCGTGGCGGCCGACGCGCATGTAGATGTGCGCCGGCATGTGGACGACGTGGCCGGCGCCGGGCATCAGCGTCAGCAGCCTGTCGGCCTCCGCCTCGGCGCGCTCGGGCGTGTCGGTCGGCTCCCACAGGTGGATCCAGTAGTGCAGCGCTCCCGGATGGTTCGGGTTCTTCGCGATCGCGTACTCGAGCGACTTGATGACGTTGCGAGTCTCGTCGTAGGGCTGGCCGTCGCGCGTCCAGTAGTTCCATGGCCGCAGGTCCATCAGCGACTCGGCATACATCGTCCTGGCATCGAGATCCTCCGGATACGCCTCGGCGAGCTTGCGCATCGCCTCCGAGTAGGCGTGGTCCGAGGCCTGGCGATCGGCCGCCTTGCCGGTGTAGCGCGCCGCCACCGCGTCGATGTAATCCTGTTCCCGCTTCGAGGCGTGGGTCTTGCGTGCCACGGCCTTCTGCGCCAGCTCGTAGGCCTTCGGCTCGTCGTCTGCGTTCATCGGCGCGTTGATGTTGGGGCCGAGGACCAGTGCGTGGCCCCAGTAGGCCATCGCGCAGTCGGGATCGAGCCGGGCGGCCTCGGCAAAGGCGCGCGCTGCCTCGGCGTGGTTGAAGCCGTATGCGAGGTTGACCCCCTGGTTGACGAACAGCTGCGCCCGCTCCGACGCGGTCGTGACTTTGAAGGTGTGGACGCCAAGGTTCTGCAGCCGCGGCGCGATCGGCATGCCGGGCGCGGCCGCCTGGTCGTAGCCGGCGGGCTTCTGATAGTGCTGGTGATGGGGCCGGTCCTGCGCGCCGCAGAAAGGAGGGATGGCGAGGGACCCGACGAGGGCCGCTGGATACAACAGTCCGTGTCGCACGACAACACCTCCTGGATGGACAAGAAAGGTACTGCAAAGGGGCGGGGGCTGTCGTGGGCCTGCCTTGGGCGCAGGGGGTCGCTGGTTTGGCCCGAGCGTCAACGACCAAGAGTCAGTGCCCGGCCCAGCGACGTGGCCGCACGATTGAGCGCCTGGTCGAAGCTCGAAAAACGAGTGTCGCGCACTCCAGCTTCACGGGCAACTTCGGCGAATGCAGCCAGATGCACACTGTCATAGGCCCGCAGCCGGTAGCGTTCCGCATACCCGGCAGCCTGACGACACAGGGCCCACGTGACATCGACAACGAAATAGCTCGGCCACTCGGCTTCGAACGTCTTCTTGACCGACGAGAATGCGGCTGGAGGAAGCGTGCGTTCTCGACGACGCCTCGCCATCGCCGCCCAGGTCTCCGTGTAGGCAATGGACGACGTGGCGACAACCGACGCGGCGTCCACGAGTTTGCGGACCGTGTCGCCCCCTGGCTCGGCCACGTAAAGCTTCACCAGGCTGCTGGTATCGAGGTAAAGCGTCACCCCCGATCCTCGAGGACTGCATCTGAGACCGTCCGCTTCCCGGTGACGCGTACCGGGCGAGGGCTTCCGACGGGCTTCCCGCCGCTCCAGTGAGCCCTGCCTTCGGCAACGAGCCGGCGGGCCCAGTCGACGTCAGGTGGCGCATCGACCGGATTGATTGTGGCGATCGAACGTCCACGTTCGGTCACCGTGAGTCTGACGCCGGACCGCACCCGCTTCAGATGCCGGCTCAGATGCGCTTTCAATTCGCGAATACCCACAGTGTCCATCGAACAAAGCTTCCGTCAAGTGACTACAAGATTACCACGATGTGTCCACATCAGGGGTTCGCGGCCCGCTGTGACCTGCCGAGACGCCGCCCCTCACTTCACCCCCGCGAAGCGCGCCTGCTCCTCCTGCAGCTGCCGGGCATCCAGGTGCGCATCGCGGATCAGGACGCGGAAGCGGAACGTCGCCGACTGCCCCGGCTGCAGCACCAGCGTGCGCTCGGGCTGCTTCGGATCGTAGCCATGGCGCCCGATCGGATTGGCGGCGAAGAGGCCGTAGCCGCGGGCGTGCCAGTAGGTCGGATAGTTGGTGCTCGACGGATGATTGAGGATGGCGATGGTCACCGG
>JAYTEJ010000023.1:0-10500 GCA_043735365.1 Acidobacteriota bacterium | reverse complement strand
GCCTTCCACTTCATGGACACGTCGTCGTTCGAGCAGCTGCACATCGATGCCGAGGCGCTCGGCGAATCGGTGGATTACCTGATTCCGGACGCGCTCATCAAGGTCGAGTTCTACGGCGAGGAGCCGGTCGGCATCGAGCTGCCGCCGACGGTGGACCTGGTGGTCGAAGACACCGCGCCGGGCATCAAGGGGGCGACCGCCAGCAACCAGATCAAGCCGGCGCGGCTCGAGACCGGCCTGGTGGTCAACGTCCCGCCGTTCGTGAACAACGGCGACAAGGTGCGCGTCAGCACCGACACCGGCGAGTATCTCTCGAGGGCCTGAGCGAGGCCGGACCCGGGTTGCGCGGATGGACATCACCCCACACCACCACGCCGGGTGGATCGAAGTCATCACCGGCAGCATGTTCAGCGGCAAGAGCGAGGAGCTCATCCGCCGCCTGCGGCGCGCCCAGATCGCCCGCCGCAAGGTCCAGATCTTCAAGCCGAAGATCGACAACCGCTACAGCGACGACCACATCATCTCGCACAGCGAGATGCGCATCCCCTCGGTCAACCTGTCGTCGTCGCGCGACCTGCTCGCGCAGGTGCTGGCCGATACCGAAGTGGTGGGGATCGACGAGGGGCAGTTCTTCGATGCCGAGCTGCCGGCGGTGTGCAGCGCGCTCGCCGACCAGGGCAAGCGGGTGATCGTCGCCGGGCTCGACCAGGACTACCTGGGCAAGCCCTTCGAGCCGATGCCGCAGCTGCTGGCGATTGCCGAGTACATCACCAAGACGCTGGCCATCTGCATGGTCTGCGGCTCGCCCGCCAACCACACCCAGCGGCTGGTGGCCAGCACCGAGCGCGTGCTGGTCGGCGCCCAGGGCACCTACGAGGCGCGGTGCCGGCACTGTTTCGACCCGAGCCTGGGGCAGTAATCCGCCGGCCGGATCCAGCGCATGAGCCTGTTGCCCCGCCTGCTGTTCGTGCTCGGCGTGGGGTTCTTCATCGCCGACATCCGCCTGTTCCTGCAGTTCGTCCGCTTCCGCCGCCTGCGGCCGTCGGCGGTGCTCATCTGGCCCGGCCGCCGGCCGCCGTTCTACCGTCTGCTGCTGATCCTCGGCGCCACCCTGAGCGCGCTCATCGTCTACAAGCTGGCGGTGCTCCGCCTTCACCCCTCGCAGGTCTTCGGCGAGACGATGATGCTCGTCTATTACGGCTACGCGGTGCCGCTCAGCCTGAAGATCGGCCGCGGCTTCTACGCCACCGGGATCTGGTCCGACGCCGGGTTCGTTCCCTACGCGCGCATCGGCGGACTGACGTGGCGGGAGGGGCAGGGGGGCCAGGTGACGCTGGTGATGATCTACCGGATGCGGGCGTTCGCGCGGCGCCTGACCGTGCCGCACGTGCACTACGGCGCGGCGCGGCGGCTGCTCCGCGATCGCATCGCCGCC
Source organism: Acidobacteriota bacterium (assembly GCA_043735365.1). GTDB lineage: Bacteria > Acidobacteriota > Vicinamibacteria > Vicinamibacterales > 2-12-FULL-66-21 > JALZOC01. The sequence goes on along the minus strand of JAYTEJ010000023.1, from coordinate 9,065 downwards.
CACGACATCCACTTCGCCGGCAAGCCGCTCGACCTCGGCATGCACGACGAGCGGGATGATGTGTAGCAGAGGGTTGCCAGTTACCAGTTACCAGCTTCCAGCTGGAAACTGCGAACTGGGAACTCCGAACTGCGAACTGGTAACTGGTAACTGGTAACTGGTAACTGGTAACTGGTAACTGGTAACTGGTAACTGGTAACTGGTAACTGGTAGCTATTTTTTCAACCAGCCCAGCGGGCCGTCGCCGGAGGCGGTCGGGTCGTGGAGCCAGTCCGGCGGGGTCAGCCACACGAAGGCGAGGATCGCGATCACCATCAGGTCGTACTGCCAGGTGGCGCGCTCGTAGGTCCAGAAGAACGCATTCCAGAGCACCCGGGCCGGCAGGCTGGCGGCGCGCTTCATGCCGCCGCCTTGGACGCCGTCGTCTGCAGCTCGCGGTAGGTGTAGATGATGCGGTCGGCGACGGTGAAGACCGACAGCACGCCGATGACCCACATCACCGCCGCCATCCGGTTGGTGAATGCGCCAATCAGGAACAGCACGATCCGCTCGGGACGCTCCATGAACCCGACCTTGCATTTGGCGATCAGCGACTCGGCGCGGGCGCGGGTGTAGCTCGTCATGATCGCGAACATCATCGCCAGCGCGGTGATCATCACGTAGTCGGTGCGGCCGAGGTGGGAGTAAAGGTAGATCAGCCCGACGAACAGCGCGATGTCCGAGAAGCGGTCGATGACCGAGTCCCAGAAGCCGCCGAAGACGCTCACCGCCTTGAGCTCATGGGCGACCTTGCCGTCGATGAAGTCGAAGATGTTGGCCACGCCCATGATGAAGCCGGCCCGCACGAACCGTCCGCGCGCCAGCTCGTAGGCCGCCGCCACGTTGATGAGCAGCCCGATGAACGTCAGGATGTTCGGATGGATCCGCAGCGCCACGCAGGTGCGGATGATCATCCGCATCGGGAACATGGAGATGCGGCCGATGAGCCCGGTCAGCGTCATAAATCAGGGTACGTCTTGCCGCGCGCCGCCGCGTCCCCGGCCGGCCGCGTGCGCGCTATAATCGAAGGTTCAGACCAGCGCGAAACGCGCAGTGTACCGCATGCCAATTGGTGATCTCAAGGCCCGGATCGCCCGCCTCCCGGAACAGCCCGGGGTTTACCTCTATTTCAACGGGGCCGGCGAAACTCTGTACGTCGGCAAGGCCAGCGTCCTCAGAGACCGGGTCCGCAGCTACCTCGGCGCCCACGGCATCAGCCCGCGCATCGATGCCCTGCTCGACGAAGCCCAGCGCCTCGAGGTTATCGTCACCGATTCGGTCGTCGAGGCGCTCGCGCTCGAGAACAACCTGATCAAGCAGCGAGCGCCTAAATACAACATTCTGCTGCGCGATGACAAGACCTACCCCTACCTCCAGCTGACCACCGGGGAAGCGTATCCGCGGGTGCTGGTGGCGCGGCGGGTGGAGCGCGACGACCACTTCTATGCCGGTCCCTTCATGCCCGCCTCGCTGGCGCGCCGGACCATGTCGCTGACCCACAAGCTCTTCGGCCTGCGCTCCTGCAACGAGGCGATCACCGGGGATCGTCCCCGACCCTGCCTCGAATTCGACATCAAGCGGTGCGTCGCCCCCTGTGTCAGGGAGCTGTGCTCGGAGGACGAATATCACGTGGCGGTCGAGCACACCCGGCTGTTCCTGGAGGGGCGCAACGACGAGCTGCTGACAACGCTGCGCGGGCGGATGAGCGAGGCCGCCGGCACGGAGCAGTTCGAGCGCGCGGCGCAGCTGCGCGATGCCATCCGCACCATCGAAACGCTGCAGGCGCGGCAGCAGAAGATGGCCAGCCCGGAGCTCGGCGACCGCGATGCCTTCGGGCTGAAAGTCGGTCCGGCGGGTGCCGTCGTCCAGGTGTTCCAGATGCGCCGGGGCCGCGTCGTCGAGCGGATCGAGCTGATCTCGGAAGCCGGAACGGACGGCGGGGCGCCGGGGAACCCCGCGGCGGGTTCCCCGGCCCAGGCGGCCGGCGGGATGAGCGAAAGCGACGTCCTCCAGGCCGCCATCCAGCAGTTCTACGCCGAGCGGACGGCGGCGCCCGAAGTGCACGTGCCGCTGACGCTGCCGCCCGCCGAGGCCGAGGTCCTCGAGGGGTGGCTCTCCGGTGAAGCCGGGCGCAAGGTGCGCCTCGTCGTCCCCCGGCGCGGCGAGAAGCGCGGCCTGCTCGATCTCGCGTCGCGCAACGCCGAAGTCGCCTATCAGGCCCGCTTCAACGAGAACGTCGCCGCCAATTACGATGCGCTCGAAACCCTGCGCGTCGTCCTCGGCCTGGCGTCCGTCCCGCGCCGCATCGAGTGCTTCGACATCTCGACGATTCAGGGGAGCGAGACGGTCGCATCGATGGTGGTGTGTGAGGACGGCCGGATGAAGCGGGCCGAGTACCGCAAGTTCCGGATTCGCGGTAACGCCCTGGCCAGCGGCCGGCCGGCCGCCGGCGACGTGCACAGCCCGGCCGAGCTGCAGCAGCTCGCGGTGGAAGCCCCGGACGCCCGTGCCCCTGAACGCGGCTCGCGCTTTCTCAACGATTTCGCCGCGATGCACGAGGTCGTGCTGCGGCGCTACCGCAAGGTCCTCGAGCAGGGGGGACCGTTCCCGGACCTGATCCTGATTGACGGCGGCAAGGGGCAGCTCTCGTCCGCCTATGCGGCGCTGCAGGAGCTGGGACTGGGCAACCTGGTGGCGGCGGGTCTCGCGAAGAAGGAGGAGCTGCTGTTCACGCGGGATCTCGAAGAAGCCATCGCGCTGCCGCGCGCGAGCCCGTCGCTGCTGCTGATTCAGCGCATCCGCGACGAGGCCCACCGCTTCGCGATCACGTTCCACCGCCTGTCGCGGTCCAAGCGGGACCTGCAGTCCGAGCTCGATGGCATCGGCGGCGTCGGGCCGCGCCGCCGCAAGCTGCTCCTCACCGCTTTTGGCAGCGTCGCCGGGGTGCGACGCGCCACCCGCGAGGAGCTGGTGACGATCGTCGGGGCGCGCTGCGCGGATGCCGTCCTGGCCCATTTCGCGGCCGGGCAGTGAGAGCTTAAATCCTTGATACGGCGGCAGTTTTGCCGTATTCTAGGGCGCTCTCTGACATCAACGCCGACCCCGGATATCCGGTGCCGGCCTTCAGCTCTCATACTGCGAACTGCCTTTCATGCTGCCTCGTGTCGTCTCGGGTATGCGCCCGACCGGAAAGCTCCATCTTGGCCATCTCGTCGGGGCGCTCGATAACTGGGCCTCCCTTCAGGACAAGTACGACTGCTTCTACTTCGTCGCGGACTGGCATGCGCTGACCAGCGACTATGCCGACACCTCGGAGATCGTCGCCAACGCCTACGACATGGCCGCCGACTGGATTGCGGCGGGCCTCGATCCCGAGCGCAGCACGCTCTTTGTCCAGTCGCTGGTGCCCGAGCACGCCGAGCTGTTCCTGCTGCTGTCGATGACGGTGCCGATTCCCTGGCTCGAGCGGGTCCCGACCTACAAGGAGCAGATGGAGCAGCTGTCGGAGAAGGACCTCTCGACCGTCGGCTTTCTGGCCTACCCGCTGCTGCAGTCCGCCGACATCATCATCTACAACGCCGAGTTCGTGCCGGTGGGGGAGGATCAGGTGCCCCACCTCGAGCTCAGCCGCGAGATTGTCCGCCGCTACCACAAGTTCTACGGCGAGCTGTTCACCGAGCCGAAGCCGCTGCTGACCACGTTCCCGCGGCTGCCCGGGCTCGACAACCGCAAGATGTCCAAGAGCTACGGCAACACCATCAACCTGTCGGACGACGGCGAGACGGTGCGCAAGAAAGTCATGCAGATGTACACGGACCCGAAGCGGGTGCGCGCCGACATTCCCGGCACCGTCGAGGGCAACCCGGTGTTCATGTACCACGACGCCTTCAACCCGGATCGCGCCGAGGTGGACGACCTCAAGGAGCGCTACCGCGCCGGCAAGGTCGGCGACGTCGAGGTCAAGAACAAGCTTGCCGTGGCGCTCAATACCCACCTCGACCCGATGCGCGCGCGGCGCGCCGCGATCCTGGAGAAGCCGGCGGCGCTGCGGGAGATCCTCCACGAGGGATCGCGCAAGGCCCGGGTGATCGCTCAGGAGACGATGGCGCGGGTGCGCAGCGCCGCGAGACTGGACTACCGATGACGGAGCCCCAGGACTTCGAATCGATCCTCGAGGCCTATCCCGTACACCTCGACAACTTCGATGGGCCGCTCGATCTGCTGCTGCACCTGATCAGGCGGCACGAGCTGAGCATCTACGACATCCCGATTCTACAGATCACCCAGCAGTACCTCGAGTACATCGAGCTGATGCAGGACCTGAACCTGGACGTCGCCGGCGAGTTCCTGGTGATGGCGGCGACGCTCATCCACATCAAATCGCGGATGCTGTTGCCGCGCGCCGACCCCGCGCAGGAAGACCCGGACGAGGATCCCCGCGAAGCGCTGGTGCGGCGGCTGCTCGAGCACCAGAAGTTCAAGGCCGCGGCCGAGCTCCTGCACGAGCGCGAAACGCTGCGCAGCGCGCAGTGGACCCGGCCCGACGGCCCGATCGCCGAGATCGCCGGCGAGGCGCCAGAGCCCGAGATCGAAGTCGATCTGTTCAGCCTGATCTCGGCCTTCCGTTCGGTGGTCGAGCGCGCCAAACAACGCCCCAAGGTCTACCTGCCGGGGGAGCAGATCCCCATCGAGGATCGCATCGAACAGCTGATGGCGCGGCTCTCGGACACCGAGGCCTGCGGCTTCGACGATCTCTTCGTCGACGTCCAGACCCGCGCCGGCATCGTCGTCACCTTCCTGGCCATGCTGGAGATGATCCGGCTGAAGCTGATCCGGGTGTTCCAGGCGGGGGCGATGGGCCCGATTCGGGTCTACAGGCGCGCACGGCCGGCGGACGCCCCGAAGCCGCTGCTCGATCCGGAGAAGCGGCACGCCGACGAGGTCGCCGCTCATGATGCCGAAGTCGCCGCCCATGATGCAGAGGAGAGAGAGCGCCAGGCCGCAACGGTTGAGGACGACGCTGGCGGCAACACGGAGCCGGAGGAATGAGGAAGACCTGTGTCTGACGCACTGAAGCCGATCGTCGAGGCGCTGATATTCGCCTCTCCCGAGCCGTTGACGCCCAAGACGCTGTACAAGCTGCTCGAGGGGGAACCCAAGGAAGACGTGGACGCCGCGCTCGCCGCCCTCAAGGCGGACTATGAGCGCCCCGGCGGCCTGCAGATCGTCGAAGTGGCGGGGGGCTACCAGGTCGTAACCCGGCCGGAGCTGCACGAGTGGGTCCGCAAGCTGTTCCACGAGCGCACCTCGCAGAAGCTGTCAGTGCAGGCGCTCGAGACGTTGGCGGTGATCGCCTACAAGCAGCCGATCACGGCGCCGGAAATCGCGGACATCCGCGGCGTCAGCAGCAGCGGCGGGGTGCTCTCGACCCTCGTCGAGCGGCATCTCATCAAGACCGTCGGCCGCAAGCAGGTGGTCGGCCGGCCGTTCATGTATGCCACCACCCGCGAGTTCCTCGACCGCTTCGGCCTGAACGACATCGGCGACCTGCCGAAGGTGGAGGAGATGTCCGACGCGCTCGGCTTCGAGCTGCCGGCGGCGCTGACCGAGCCGGCCGCGACGACCACGCCGCTGCCATTCGACGGCGCTCCCGGTGAGCCGGAGCCGCTGGCGGTGCCGGACATCCCTGACGAAACGGTGCACTGACGGACATGCAGGCACGACTCCAGAAGATTCTCTCGTCGGCAGGGATTGCCTCGCGGCGCGCGGCGGAGACCTACATCACCGAAGGGCGGGTCTCGGTCAACGGCAGCACGGTGACCGAGCTGGGATCGAAGGCCGACCCCGACACCGACGACATCCGCGTCGACGGGCGCCGCGTCAAGTTCGCGGCGCGCCGTCTCTACATCCTGATGTACAAGCCGCGCGGCTTCATCACCACGCGGTCGGACCCGCAGCGGCGTCCGACGGTGATCGATCTGCTGACCAAGGGGGGCGTGCGCGACTACGTCTATCCGGTGGGGCGCCTCGACTACGATTCCGAGGGGCTGATCATCCTGACCAGCGACGGCGACCTGGCCGCCAGCCTGACCCATCCCAGCCACGGCGTACCGAGAGAGTATGAGGCGCGGGTGCGCGGGGTTCCCGACCGCCATGCGCTCGATCGCATCGCCCGCGGCGTCGTGCTCGACCGCCGCAAGACCGCCCCCGCCCAGATTGCCATCAAGAAAGTGGTGGAGGGAGACGACGGCGACCAGGCGGTGCTCTCGATCGTGATCCATGAAGGCCGCAACCGCCAGGTCCGGAACATGTGCGACGCCATCGGCCATCCGGTGATGCGGCTGCGCCGGGTGCGGATCGGCACCATCACCGACGAGCACATCCGTCCGGGCGAGTTCCGCGAGCTCTCCGATCGCGAGGTCGCGTCGCTCAAGAAGCTGGCGGCGGCATCCGCCCCGGCGGCGCCAGCCGCCGCGCGTCCCGCGCCACGCCGCCCGCCGCGCGCCTGAGCGCAGGGCTTTGCGGGGATAATGTTTCCGTGAGCGATTCGACACCCGTACGACGCCTGATCGTCGCCATCGACGGCCCCTCCGGCGCCGGCAAGGGCACCATCGCTCGCGCCGTCGCCTCGCGCCTGCACTACCGCCACATCGACACCGGCGCCATGTATCGCGCGCTGGCCTGGAAGGCCGACCGCCAGGGGGCCGATCTGTCCGACGACCCGACGGTGTCGAAGCTGGCGGAGGAGACCGAGCTCGACGTCGGTGAGGGGCGGGTGCGGGTCGACGGCCACGACGTCGCCGCGGCGATCCGGACCCCGGCGATCGACTCGGCGGCCGCCGCGGTGGCGCGGCTCCCCGGGGTGCGCGCGGCGCTGATCGCGCGTCAGCGTGCGATCGGCGCCGGTGGGGGCGTGGTGATGGAAGGGCGGGACATCGGCACCGTGGTGTTTCCGTCGGCCGAGGTCAAGATTTTCCTGGACGCGTCGCCCGAGGAACGCGCCCGGCGCCGCGCCAGCGACCCGGCGCATTCCGCCGGGTCGTCTGAGATACGAGAGGTGGCGACCGCGCTCGCGGAGCGCGATCGCAGCGATCGGACACGCGCTGCCTCCCCCCTCACCCAGGCGCCCGATGCCGTCGTCGTCGACACCACAGAGCTGTCGATAGACGAGGCGGTGGCGCGGGTGATGGAGGTCGTCTACTCCCGGTCCTTGTAGTCGTCGGACGAGGCCGGGTCGAGCTCCCAGCGGTTCTTGTCGCGGCTGGCGATCTTGTCCGCCCCTTTCAGCTCCTCGTTGTCCTCGTACTGCACCCCGAGCGCCTTGCCGATGTCGTCCACCCGGTCCTGGTCGGGGGTCATGTTGTCACCGCCGGGGGCCTCGTCGCCTGTCGCGTAGGCCCCTTCCCAATCCGCATCGACATCCCCGCCGGTGATCTCCGGGCTGACCTCTGGATGATCGCGCCTGGCCTCGCGCATTTCGGCGCGGCCGGTGCGCGCGGCCGAGGCAGAGCGATCGAGATCGAGGCTGGAGGGGATGCCGCCCATCGACTCCTCGACGTCGCGGAGGTGGCGGCGGGCGCGGTCGAGCGCGGGCGCCTGGCGGGTGGAGCCGGCGCCGGCGGGGGTACCGGTGGAGCGCTTGGTGGGGAAGGGGTTGGTCCGCGGCGCTGGCTTTTTCGCGCCGCCGCGCCTGGCCGCGGCTTTCCGGGCCGTGCCGCGTGCTTTGGGGGCCGCTTTCCGGCTGGCCGTGGTCTTTTTCGGGCCGGCCGGTGCCTTCTTCCGGCTGGCGGCGGGCTTCCTGCGGCTCCCGGCGGCGGCCTTCTTGCGGCTCCCGGCGGCCTTCTTGCGGCCCGGGGCTGCCTTTTTGCGGGCCGCGGGGGTCTTTGTCCGGCTCCCGGCGCTTCCCTTTTTCCGCGCCGCAGAGCTCTTCCGGGCAGCGCCGGCAGCCTTGCGTGATGCCGCTTTCTTGGCCATGGTAACTGACCCCCGTCTGGTGTTGCGTGGTGAAGCCGGGAGGGCACGAGCGGCCCCGTCGGCGGGTTTGACTGCCGGGCTCTAAGTGATGTATCCTCTTCTGCTTATCGCAATCAAAGCGAAGCTATCCTACAGCCCGCCGGAGCTGAGATCCAGGCAGTACGATCGAGGAGGACTCTGTTTAGCATGGCAACTGAAAATTCGACGCTCAACAATCCCAAAGGAGGTGGCACCGGGACCGCTGATCTGAAGACATCGGGATTCTCCCAGATGGACGAAGTCGATCCCCAGGAATACGCCCGCCTGCTCGACCTTTACGATACCAGCTTCCGCAACATCGCGGAAGGCGAGGTCGTCAAGGGCACCGTTCTGAAAGTCACCGCGTCCGAGGTCATCGTCGACGTTGGCTACAAGTCCGAGGGAATCATTCCCGTGGACGAGTTCATCGACGAGACCGGGCAGATTTCCGTGCAGCCGGGCGACATTGTCGACGTGCTGCTCGAGCGCACCGAAGACCGTGAAGGCTACGTCGTCCTCTCGCGCGAAAAAGCCGAGAAGATGAAGATCTGGGACGAGGTCGAGAAGGCCTACGCCGACAAGAAGGTCGTCATCGGCCGGGTGATCGAGCGGATCAAGGGCGGGTTGGCGGTGGACATCGGCGTCCGCGCGTTCCTGCCGGGCTCGCAGATCGACGTCCGTCCGGTGCGCAACCTCGACGCGCTGCGCGGCCAGGAGCTGCGGATGCGGGTCATCAAGGTCAACAAGAAGCGCGGCAACATCGTGCTCTCCCGCAAGGTGCTCCTCGAAGAGGAGAACGCGGAGAAGAAGAAGCACACGCTCGACACCCTCGCCGAGAGCAAGGTGCTGCGCGGCGTCGTCAAGAACATTACCGACTACGGGGCTTTTATTGATCTGGGGGGCATCGACGGGCTGCTGCACATCACCGACATGTCGTGGGGCCGAGTCTCGCACCCGTCGGAGCTGTTCAAGGTCAACGACGAGATCGACGTGGTAGTGCTCAAGTACGACCAGTCCACCGAGCGCGTCTCGCT